>NZ_NXLN01000009.1:0-87980 GCF_003364135.1 Helicobacter sp. MIT 01-3238 | reverse complement strand
GTTTATCGCTTTTTATTCCTTGTTGTAAGGAAGCAAAAAAACAAAACTTTTGCGAAAAATAGGCAAAAAGTCTTGACTAAAGTTTTATTTTTCACTAAAATTACGCTTTTGTTTTGCGATACTGCTTGGCGGTGTGCTATTTGGAAGCACTATTTGGAGTGTTTAGCGATGTTCTTTATCGGTGTTTTAGGCGCATTTGGTAGCATAGTGGCATTTAGGTATGTAGGCGCAACATTTTCTTAGATTAAAGTTATAGAGGAAATATTATGGAAAAGATTCGACTTAAGCTTAAGGCTTATGACCATAGGGTTTTAGACCGCTCGGTAGCTTCGATAGTAGAGGCGGTGAAGCGCACAGGCTCAGAGATTTGTGGACCGATACCTTTGCCTACCAAAAAGAAAAAATACACTGTGCTTCGTTCGCCACATATCAATAAGGACTCTCGAGAACAGTTTGAGATACGACTACATAGTAGAATCATAGATATTATGTCTGCTACACCTGATACAGTCGAGGGGCTTATGAAGCTAGATTTAGCACCTGAAGTGGATGTCGAAGTTACTTCAATGAGTAAGTAGGCATTTTTAGCAGGTATATCGGTAGATAACAGAAGTTAAAGTCATAGATTTAAGGAAAGAGAATGGAATTTTTGGTAGAAAAAATAGGAATGAGTAGGACGATAGGTTCTCCTAGCATTCCTGTTACTTTGTTGAAAATCATCAATGCTAAGGTGTGTGATACACAAGAAAATGGAAAAGTCATAGTGGCATATCCAAGAGGTAAAGCACACAACAAATCCATAGCAGGGCAACAAAAGAAATATAGCCTAAGCAAAGAGTTTAATCGTTTTGTAACGCTCCGCGTGAATGGCGAGGCTCAACAAGATGGACAAACAGATGGACAGGCAGAGTCAAACAAAGAAGCAAATAAATCAAAAGCAATTGATTTGGATATGTCTGTTTTAGAAAGTGCGGTGAGGGTAAAGGCTACTTTTTACACAAAGGGTCGTGGTTTTAGCGGTGTAATGAGGAGATGGAATTTTCAAGGTGGTCCCGCAGCTCACGGCTCACGGTTCCATCGCAGAGTGGGCTCTATCGGCAATAGAGAGTGGCCAGGGCGTGTCCAAAAGGGCAAAAAAATGGCTGGACACTATGGAAATGAAAAAGTTACCGTGCAAGCAGAGGTAGTGTCTTTTGACAAAGACAATTCTATCTTGGTACTAAAAGGCTCGGTGGCTGGATATAATGGTGCACAGGGCAAAATCTCTGTCATTAGGGGTGGCAAATGAGTGCAATAGTTTTGGATAATAAGTTTAAAAAAGCAAGTGAAATTGCTCTACCTGAGCGATATAAAGATATAAATGAGCATAATCTCTATTTGTATATAAAATCTTATTTAGCTTCGCTTAGAACCAATGGTGCAAAGGCAAAAAATCGTGGCGAAGTCAGTGGCGGTGGCAAGAAAACTTGGGCACAAAAAGGTGGAGGTAGAGCGCGTGCGGGGAGTATTACTTCTCCTGTGTTTGTTGGTGGTGGTGTTTCTCACGGACCGAGCAACAACAGAAACTATGAGATAAAAATCAACAAAAAACAGAAGCGACTAGCACTAGAGTATGCGCTTCAACAAAAAGCAAGCACAGGAAAGCTGTATGTGCTAGATTCACTAAGTATTCCTAGTGGCAAGACAAAAGACGCGTTTGGTGTGTTTAAGTCTATTGGCGAGCGTAGTGTGCTGTTCGTGGCACAAAGTATTGCCGATGAAAAAACATTCTTAGCATATAGAAATCTACAAGATTGCTATTTTATTGACGGTAATGAAATGAATGCTTACCTTGTAGCTGCTTTTCATAGTGTCGTTATTGAAAAAGCAGTGCTTGAGGCGTTTTTAGATTCTAGCGATAAGGGGAAATAATGGCTGATATAACTGATATAAAATCTATCCTTTACACAGAGAAATCACTTTCGTTACAGGAAAAAAGTGTGCTTGTGGTGCAAACTTCCACAAAAGTAACAAAAAATCAACTAAAAGAAGTGTTTAGAGAATACTTTGGTGTTGTGCCATTGAGAGTAAATTCTTTGCGACAAGAAGGCAAAGTTAAGCGATTCAAAGGAAGAGTTGGACAACGGAATTCATATAAGAAATTTTATGTGAAGATTCCAGAGGGTGCGAAAATCGATGCACTTACTGCTTAGATTTTTCTAAAAAGTAAAAGAGTTAAAGATACAAGATTAGGAGTAACAAATGGCGATTAAAACCTACAAACCATATACGCCCTCCCGCAGGTTTATGAGCAATCTTAGCTCAAAAGATATTACCGCAAAACCTAGTGTGCGAGGACTTTTGACAAAGCTGTCTGTGAGTGCTGGGCGCAACAACAACGGCAGAATCACAAGCCGACACAAAGAGGGTGGAGCAAAGAAGCTATATAGAATCATTGATTTTAAACGCAATAAATTTAATATTGAGGGCAGGGTTGTGGCTATTGAGTATGACCCATACAGAAATTGCAGAATCGCACTTATTTCTTACCCCGATGGCGAAAAACGATATATTTTGCAACCAAGCGGGCTAGGTGTAGGGAGTGTGGTTATCGCAGCAGAATCTGGACTAGATATAAAAACAGGCTATGCTATGAAGCTAAAAGCTATCCCCATAGGGACAATCGTGCATAATATTGAAATGCACCCCGGTGCTGGCGGGCAGCTCGCTAGAAGTGCAGGAGCAAGTGCGCAGATAATGGGGCGTGAGGGCAAATACATTATCCTAAGAATGCCAAGCGGAGAAATGCGCTACATTTTAGAAGAATGTATGGCGACAATCGGCGTGGTAGGAAATGAGGATTTTATCAATATTTCTATCGGTAAAGCAGGGCGCAATCGTCATCGTGGTATTCGCCCACAAACTCGCGGAAGTGCTATGAACCCAGTAGACCACCCACACGGTGGTGGTGAGGGCAAGACAGGTTCTAGCGGACACCCTGTTTCGCCTTGGGGCACGCCTGCAAAAGGCTTTAAAACTCGCAAGAAAAAGGCGAGCGATAGACTTATCATCTCAAGAAAGAAAAAATAATTAAAGGAAACAACAATGGCAAGGTCGATTAGAAAAGGTCCTTTTATAGATTCTCACTTAGCGAAAAAAGTGGCTAAAAGCAAGGAAACAAAAGATAACAAGCCTATTAAGACTTGGTCGCGCAGAAGCACAATTTTACCTGATATGATTGGGCTTACTTTCAATGTCCATAATGGTAGGGCATTTGTCCCTGTGTATATCACAGAAAATCATGTGGGTTATAAACTCGGTGAGTTTGCACCTACAAGGACATTTAAGGGACACAAGGGTAGTGTCCAAAAGAAAATTGGTAAATAGAGGTAAAAAATGAGCAAAGCATTATTACGATTTATACGATTGTCCCCCACAAAAGCTCGTTTGGTAGCAAGAGAAGTGCAAGGAATGAACGCAGAAATTGCGCTTGCAAGCCTAGAATTTACTCCTAATAAGGCGGCTAAAATTATTGCGAAGATTATTGCTTCAGCCGTAGCAAATGGTGGATATGAGGCAAAAAGTGCTATTGTTCATTCTTGCAGAGTGGATGCAGGTCCTGTTTTGCGTAGGTTTATGCCACGCGCTAGAGGTAGGGCTACACCGATTCGCAAGCCAACTTCTCATATACTTGTGGAAGTAATGAATCAGAGTGAAATTGACACACTAAAGACTTCTTTTAAAAACTCTAAAAAGACAGTTTCTAAGGTGGACCAAAGTGTTAAATCTGCAAAAAAGATAGAATCCAATGAGCCTGCTTCGGTGGCAAATAAATCAAGCCAAACAAAATCTAGTAACACAAAAATAAAGCAAGATGATTCTCAAAAAAAAGTGGCTCAAAAAAGTGCTACCAAGACAAACAAAGAAACAAAGGCTAGTTCAACTACCAATCCGAAAACTACGGCAAAACCCAAAACCACAAAAAAAGATGAGGATAAATAGCTATGGGACAAAAAGTTAATCCAATAGGACTTCGACTGGGGATAAATCGAAATTGGACTTCGCGATGGTTTCCAAACTCTAAAGTAACTCCCGCAAACATTATAGAGGACCATAAAATCCGCAAGTTTCTAAAAAAAGAATTATATTACGCGGGAGTGAGTGAAATCATCATTGAGCGTGCAGCTAGCAAAGTTCGCGTAACTGTCGTTGCAGCGCGTCCAGGGCTTATCATCGGTAAAAAAGGTGCTGATATAGAAATCAAGCGAGAAGCACTCAAAAAAGAGATTGGCAAAGAAGTATCTATCAATATCAAGGAGGTGAAACGCCCACAAGCAAATGCCCAACTTGCTGCCGAAAATGTTGCTACACAGCTAGAAAAACGCGTAGCGTTTCGTAGGGCAATGAAAAAGGTGATGCAGTCTGCAATGAAATCTGGTGCTAGAGGAGTAAAAATCAAAGTTTCTGGGCGTTTGGCTGGTGCTGAAATAGCACGGACAGAGTGGTATATGGAGGGTCGTGTGCCACTGCATACGCTTCGTGCAAAGATTGATTATGGCTTTGCTGAAGCATATACGACTTATGGAATCATCGGTGTGAAAGTGTGGATTTTCAAAGGTGAGATTTTACAAAAAGGAATCCAACCTGAGCGTAAAGAGGACGGTTACGAAGATTCTCGTCATAAATCTAGAAGAGGGAGACAAAGCTAATGTTGATGCCAAAGAAAACAAAATATCGCAAGCAGATGAAAGGTCGCAATCGTGGAAAAGCGATGCGTGGCTCAAGTTTAGCCTATGGAAACATAGGTATTAAGGCATTGGAGCTTGGACGCATTGATTCTAGACAGATTGAGGCTGCAAGAATTGCTCTCACGAGGCATATCAAGCGCACTGGTAAGGTATGGATTCGTGTTTTTCCAGATAAACCACTTACTGCTAAACCTCTAGAAGTGAGGATGGGGAAAGGTAAGGGAGCTGTGGAAAAATGGGTTATGAATATTAAGCCGGGTAGAATCATCTATGAAATCACGGGCGTGGAAGAGCAAATGGCAAGAGAGGCTCTTATGCTAGCGCAAAGCAAACTTCCTTTTAGGACAAAAATCATCACAAGTGAGGGTGAAAATGAAATTTACTGAAATAAAAGATAAAGAAAAAAACGAGTTACAAAAAATGTTGAAAGACAAAAAAAATGAGCTTTTTGAGCTTCGCTTACAGCTTAAAACAATGCAACTAACAAATACTAGCAAGATTTCTTCTGTTCGTAAAGATATTGCTAGGATAAATACGGCAATATCTGCTAAAAAGGACTAAGAAATGAATGATACGCAAAAGCAACCGCATAAGCGACTTATACAGGGTAAGGTAGTCTCTAAAGCTGGTGATAAGAGTGCCGTGATTTTAGTTGAACGAAAGGTGGTGCATCCGAAGTATCGCAAAATCGTTAAACGATTTAAAAAATACACTATTCACGATGAGAAAAATCAAGTCAAGGTGGGGGATGTTGTTTCTGCGATAGAGTGCAAGCCTATTTCTAAAACAAAGTCTTTCAATCTTAAAGAGATAGTTCAAGTTGGTGTGTAGCTGGACTTTATAGAAAAGAGCAGGAGAAAAATATGATACAGAGTTTTACTAGGCTAAATGTTGCTGATAATAGTGGCGCGAAAGAGATTATGTGTATCAAGGTGTTAGGCGGAAGCCACAAAAGGTATGCTAGCGTGGGCGATGTGATTGTCGCTTCTGTAAAAAAGGCTATACCAAATGGTAAGGTAAAAAAAGCTCAAGTTGTCAAGGCGGTCGTAGTAAGGACAAAAAAAGAGATTCATAGACAAAATGGTTCGCTAGTGAGATTTGATGATAATGCTGCCGTGATTTTGGACAACAAAAAAGAACCAATCGGCACGAGAATCTTTGGTCCTGTAAGCCGAGAAGTGCGATATGCAAATTTTATGAAAATCGTGTCGCTAGCACCAGAGGTGCTATAAAAAGTGTTTAAGAAAAATTAGGAGAGCAAAAAATGATAAAGTATAAAATCAAAAAAGGCGATATGGTGAAGATTGTCGCTGGCGATGATAAGGGGCGGGTAGGCAAAGTGCTTGCAGTGTATCCTAAACGCGCTCAAGTGCTTGTAGAGGGTTGCAAACTTGCTAAAAAAGCTATCAAGCCAAATGATGAGAATCAAAAAGGTGGCTTTATAAACAAGGAAATGCCTATGCACATTTCCAATGTCAAAAAAGAGGGAGAATAATCAATGTTTGGACTCAAAACAAAGTATAACCAAGAAATAAAAGAGCAACTTAAGAAAGAATTAGATATTACCAATCCTATGCTGTTGCCAAAATTGGAAAAAATTGTCATCAGTGTTGGTGCAGGGGATTACTCAAAAGATTCTAAGATTATGCAAAACATTGCGGATACTATCTCAATCATAGCTGGACAAAAAGCGATTATTACCAAGGCAAAAAAATCAGTTTCTAGCTTTAAGACAAGAGAGGGTATGCCTGTGGGCGTAAAAGTAACACTTCGTGGGAATCAAATGTATAATTTTCTGGAAAAACTCATTGTGATTTCTTTACCACGCGTGAAAGACTTTAGAGGTGTGCCAAGAAATGGCTTTGATGGGCGTGGAAATTATAGCTTCGGATTAAATGAACAGCTTATGTTTCCTGAAGTTGTTTATGATGATATTATGGTAACGCACGGTATGAATATCAACATAATCACTTCAACACAAGATGACAAAGAGGCGTACAAGCTACTAGAGCTATTTGGTATGCCTTTCTCAAAAGGACGATAAAATGGCAAAAAAATCAATGATTGCAAAAACAAAACGAAAGGCTAAGTTTGGCGTGAGGGCTTATACACGATGCAAGGTATGTGGGCGACCTCACTCTGTATATAGGGATTTTGGGCTTTGCAGGGTATGCTTGCGAAAGATGGGCAATGAGGGGTTGATTCCCGGATTGCGAAAATCTAGCTGGTAAGGAGTGTAAAAATGGTAAATGATATTATTGCAGATTCTATAACAAGAATTCGCAACGCATCAATGAGGCGATTAGAGTCTACAACACTATACTATGCAAAGATTGTCGTTTCTATACTTGAGGTGTTTAAATCAAGGGGATTTGTCAAGGGGTATAGCATAAACGATAAAGACGGAAAGCAGTCTATCCTTGTCCAGCTTGCTTATGATGAGCGAGGCAAGTCTGTAATAAATGAAATCAAGCGCATAAGCAAGCCCGGACGCCGTGTATACAAAGGACATAATGAATTAAAGCGATTTAAAAATGGCTATGGCGTGATTGTGGTTAGCACGAGTAAAGGTGTGATTTCAAATGATGAGGCTCATCGACAAAATGTTGGTGGTGAGGCACTTTGTAGCATTTGGTAATTTTGATAAAGTTATAGTTAGCATAAGGAGAACGATTATGTCAAGAGTTGGAAAGCGACCTATATCTATCCCAGATTCTATTCAAGCAAGTGTAGAAGAGAGTAGGATTGTATTTAAAGGCGCAAAGGCAAGTAAAGAGCTAGAGACTCACGGGCGAGTAAAAATTGATTTGCAAAACAAAGAGCTGACTTTTAGTGCGGTGGATTCTACTCCGCAATCTCGAGCGTTTTGGGGCACTTATAGGGCTTTGGCGAACAATATTGTGCTAGGGCTTACAAGTGGTTTTAGCAAGACACTAGAGATAAATGGCGTGGGATACAAGGCTTCTGTGGCTGGTAAAACATTGGAGCTTGCTCTTGGTTTTTCTCACCCTATAAAGTATCCTATTCCTGATGGTATTGAAATGAGTGTGGATAAAAATCAGCTCATCATCAAAGGTAGCGACAAACAGCAAATTGGGCAGATAGCTGCAGAAATTCGCGAATTTCGCCCGCCAGAGCCATACAAGGGTAAAGGGATTAAGTATATTGATGAGACTATTATCCGCAAAGCAGGTAAAACTGCCAAAAAATAGTAAAATCATAATACAAAAATGACAGATATAAAATTAGGTAAAAGGATAGCAAAATGACACCAAAGATTTTAGAACTAAAAAAGACGCTACGACTTAAGCGAAAGGCTCGTATTCGTGGTAAAATTTCAGGCACGAAGTCTTGCCCTAGAATCACTATTTTTCGCTCCAATAAATATCTGTATGCTCAAGCTATTGATGATACGGTAGGTATGACTATCGCAAGCATTGATGGCAGAAAGTTAAAGATTGGTAACAACAAAGAAAATGCTAAGCAAATTGGTGGTATTTTTGCCAAAGATTTGCAAAAAAAAGGTGTTAGCAACGCTGTGTTTGACCGCAATGGATATTTATTTCACGGCGTTGTCAAAGAGTTTGCAGAATCTTTGCGAGAAAATGGCATCACGCTATAAGCTATGATAAAAAGGGAAACAAAATGGAAATCAATAGAGAAGAATTTAGCGAGGTTGTTGTAAATATCGGGCGCGTAACCAAAGTCGTAAAAGGCGGTAGACGCTTGCGATTTAACGCACTTGTAGTAGTAGGCAATCGCAATGGACTTGTTGGCTTTGGACTTGGCAAGGCAAAAGAAGTGCCCGATGCGATAAAAAAAGCCATTGATGATGCGTTTAAAAATATCATCAAAGTCAATGTCAAAGGCACAACTATCGCTCACGATATAGAATACAAATACAATGCTAGTAGAATTTTACTAAAACCTGCAAGTGAGGGAACGGGCGTTATTGCTGGTGGTTCTGCTAGACCTGTGATAGAGTTGGCTGGGATAAAAGATATTCTTACTAAGTCGTTAGGTTCTAGCAATCCTTACAATGTCGTTAGGGCGACTTTTGATGCTCTTTCAAAAATCAAAGCATAAAAATCAAATCCATAAGGAGAAAAAATGGCTTCTCTACATCTAATTAAACCTGCTAGCGGTAGCACTAAGGATATTAAGCGAGTAGGGCGCGGACAGGGTAGTGGAATGGGTAAGACTTCTACTAGAGGGGGTAAAGGACAAACTGCGCGAACAGGCTATAAGGCAAAGAGGGGATTTGAGGGTGGACAGCAACCATTGCAAAGACGATTGCCAAAAGTGGGCTTTGCAAGTCGAGTGCAAAAACCGTACACAATAAATGTCGATAAAATAAAGCAAGTTGCTGAATTATCACAAATCAGTATAGAATCTATCCATTCTGTGCATAAACTTCCTACATTTGCTCGTGGTTTGGATATTGCTGATTCTAAAGGCTCTGATAAAATCTCAAAAAAAACACAAAAAAAAGAAACTGTAAGCAAAAACACAAAAGAAGTAATAAAAGAGCCAAAAAAGCAGATTTTAGTCAAACTCATCGGCAAGGGAGCGAAATCACTCTCTGGCAAGATAAAAGATGATAGAATCTCGCTAAGTGGTGGCAATGCTAAACATACCAAGTCAAAATCTAGCCAAAAAGACGACTAAGATTATCATTCATATAAGTTTGCAAAGAGCAAAAAGTAAAAAAGAGTAAGAAGCGATGAATAAAACAATCATTAACAAGATTTTAATCACTTTGGCATTTCTTTTTGCATATAGAGTGTTAGCATATATTACTATTCCCGGGGTTGATTTGGTTGTTATCAAAGATTTTTTTGATACCAACCAAAGTAATGCGTTAGGGTTGTTTAATATGTTTAGCGGGAATGCAGTAGAACGATTAAGTATAATCTCGCTAGGTATTATGCCCTACATTACCGCTTCTATTGTTATGGAGCTACTTGCAGCGACTTTTCCTGCACTTGGTAAGATGAAAAAAGAGCGCGACGGTATGCAGAAATATATGCAGATTATCCGTTATGTAACTATTTTTATTACCGTCGTTCAAGCCATTAGTGTGTCATTTGGTTTGCGTAGTATCGGTGGTGGTAGCAATGGTGCGATACTTATCAATATGAGTGAATTTTTGGTAATATCTGTATTTTGTATGCTTACGGGGACTATGCTACTTGTGTGGATAGGTGAGCAGATTACCCAAAGAGGTGTGGGGAATGGCATTAGTCTTATCATTTTTGGTGGTATCGTTTCTGGGATACCAAGCGCGGTGGCTGCGACATTTAAGCTAGTAAATACAGGCGAAATCAATATCCTTAGCCTCATATTTATTGTTGCGATTATCATCGCTACGATTTGCTGTATCGTGTATATTGAACTAGCAGAGCGCAGGATTCCCATTTCGTATGCCCGCAAAGTCATTATGCAAAACCAAAATAAGCGCATTATGAATTACATTCCTATCAAGCTAAATCTTAGTGGCGTGATTCCACCCATTTTTGCTTCCGCGATTTTGGTGTTTCCATCTACGATTTTGCAGGCTTCTAGCAATCAATATCTCCAAGCTATTTCAGATTTTCTAAATCCAAATCAATATTTTTATAACATTTTAATGTTTGTGCTTGTGGTGTTTTTTGCGTATTTTTATTCTTCTATTGTGTTTAATGCAAAAGACATTGCTGATAATCTCAAGCGACAAGGTGGATATATCCCCGGTATGCGACCGGGAGAGGGGACATCTTCGTTTTTGAATTCTGTGGCAAATAATCTTACTTTGTGGGGCTCTTTGTATCTCGCGCTTGTTTCTACGCTACCTTGGATTTTGGTAAAGCTACTTGGTGTGCCGTTTTATTTTGGTGGGACAGCAGTGCTGATTGTCGTGCAAGTAGCTATTGACACGATGCGCAAAATAGAAGCGCAAATCTATATGAACAAATACAAAACGCTTAGTGCGGTGGGATTCTAGTTTGGCTATCATCATTCGTAGCAAAAAGGAGATAGATTCTATCGCAAAGTCATCTGCTATCGTAGCTAGTGCGCTAGATTTTGCTTCTAAAAACGCTAAAGCAGGAGTTAGCTTAAAAGAGCTAGATTCTATGGTGGAAAATCATATTTTACAAAGTGGTGGCAAACCTGCATTTAAGGGACTTTATGGTTTCCCAAATGCTACTTGTTTGTCGTTAAATGAAGTCATCATTCACGGAATCCCTACAAACTACAAACTAAAAGAGGGTGATGTTTTGGGTATTGATTTGGGTGTGGAGTGTGATGGTTGGTATGGTGATGGCGCGGTAAGTGTGGGGATTGGCAATATTAGCAAAAAAGATGAGGAACTCATAGCTTGCGCTAAGGATACGCTTTATGAAGCGATAGATTTTATCAAGGTGGGCTTGCATTTTAAAGAGCTAAGTTCGTTTTTAGAAGAAGCTATCCATTCAAAAGGATTTGTGCCTTTGAAAGGGTTTTGTGGGCACGGTATAGGCAGGAAGCCACACGATGAGCCTGAAATTCCAAATTACCTAGAATCTCCAAACCCAAAGCAAGGTCCCAAAATCAAAGAAGGAATGGTGTTCTGCATAGAGCCGATGATAGCGCAAAAAGACGGCGAGCCTGTGATTTTGGAGGATAAGTGGTCAGTGGTGGCAAAAGATAGGCTAAATGGTAGCCACTATGAGCATACTATCGCTATCCAAAGTGGCAAAGCTAGAATCCTAACAACAGCTTAAGGAGGTTAGATTGGCAAAAGATGATGTCATAGAAGTCGATGGCAAAGTGATTGAAGCATTGCCAAATGCGACTTTTCGCGTGCAACTTGATAATGGACATATCGTGCTTTGTCATATTGCGGGCAAAATGCGGATGCACTATATTAAGATTTTGCCCGGCGATACGGTAAAGATTGAGCTTACCCCATATAGTTTGGACAAAGGTAGAATCACTTATCGACATAAGTGAAAATAAGCGTGTTTTAAACTAAATTTGGGTAAAATCTCGGTTTTCAAAAATGATAGGCACAAATTTTGACACAAAAAGGAGTGATATAAATGAAAGTGCGACCATCGGTAAAAAAAATGTGTGATAAGTGTAAGATTATCAAGCGAAAAGGCGTGGTAAGAGTGATTTGCTCCACACCCAAACACAAACAAAGACAAGGATAAAAAATGGCGAGAATTGCTGGTGTAGATTTGCCAAAAAAGAAACGAGTTGAGTATGCGCTTACTTATATCTATGGCATAGGGCTGAAGAGTTCTAGAGATATTTTAAACGCTGTAAATATTTCTTTTGATAAGCGAGTTGATAATCTCAGCGAGAGCGAAGTTTCCGTGATTGCAAAGAAAATACAAGAGAGTTATGTTGTTGAGGGGGATTTGCGCAAAAAAGTGCAAATGGATATAAAATCCTTAATGGATTTGGGGAGCTATCGTGGTTTGCGGCATAGAAAGGGACTCCCTGTGCGTGGGCAAACGACAAAAAATAATGCTCGCACTAGAAAGGGCAAACGCAAGACTGTGGGCTCAAAAAGCTCATAATATTTGAGTGTTATACAAGGATAAGATATGGCAAAAACCACTACAAATAAAAAGCGGGTTGTAAAGAAAAATATTGCACGAGGGATTGTGTGTATTTCTGCAACCTTTAACAACACAAATGTAACTGTTACTGATGAAATGGGCAATGTCATCTGCTGGGCAACTGCTGGTGGGCTAGGATTCAAAGGGAGTAAAAAATCCACCCCTTACGCAGCACAACAAGCAGTAGAGAGTGCGCTAGCTAAAGCAAAAGAGCACGGTGTGAAAGAAGTCGGTATCAAGGTGCAAGGACCGGGAAGCGGACGAGAAACAGCGATAAAAAGTGTGGGTGCGACAGAGGGCATCAAGGTGCTTTGGCTAAAGGATATTACACCGCTTCCGCACAATGGTTGCAGACCACCTAAAAGACGAAGAGTGTAAGGAGGTAGTATGGCACGATATAGAGGACCAGTAGAAAAACTAGAGAGACGATTTGGCGTATCTTTGGCACTAAAGGGAGAGAGGAGACTAGCAGGTAAGAGTGCGCTTGATAAGCGTCCTTATGCGCCCGGACAGCACGGACAAAGGCGAGGTAAGATTTCGGACTATGGATTGCAACTGCGTGAAAAACAAAAAGCAAAGGCAATGTATGGGGTGTCAGAGAAGCAGTTTCGCTCTATTTTTGTGGAGGCAAATCGCTTAGAAGGCAATACGGGTGAAAATCTTATTCAGCTTATTGAGCGAAGGCTTGATAATGTCGTGTATCGTATGGGCTTTGCTACCACTAGGAGAAATGCTCGTCAGCTTGTTACACACGGGCATATTTTAGTCGATGGCAAGAGGCTTGATATTCCCTCATATATAGTCAAAGCGGGGCAAAAGATTGAGCTAAAAGAAAAAACAAAAAGTAATCCGCAAGTTGTTCGCGCACTTGATTTGAGCACTCAAAGCGGAATCGTAGCGTGGGTTGATGTTGATAAAGATAAGAAGTTTGGGATTTTCACGCGCTATCCTCAAAGAGAAGAAGTTGTGATTCCTATCGAAGAGAGACTTATCGTTGAGTTGTATTCCAAATAATGCAAAAAAGTAGGTGGTAATATGGATATTTTCAAGACAGTTCCTCACATTCCAAATGAGATTTTAGTAGAGGATATTGGCACAAATCGTATTCGTGTAAGTGTGTGGCCTTTTGAGCCGGGCTATGCTATCACATTTGCACATCCGTTGCGCAGGCTTATGCTATCTTGCACGCCGGGCTATGCGCCTGTTATGCTGCATATTGATGGCGTTTCTCACGAGTTTGATTCTATGCGTGGTGTGGTTGAAGATGTGACGCCTTTCATTATGCATCTTAAAAAGATTCGCTTTGCTAGCAAATCTAAAGAGTTGCAAAACACTATTCGCGTTAATTATAACTTCAAAGGTCCTATGGAGTTGAAAGGCGCACATTTGGTTACTGATGAAATTGATGTCGTAAACAAAGAGGCTCATCTTGCTACTATCAATGAAGACGCGAAGTTTAGCTTCTCACTTGTAGTGAAGCGCTCTATCGGCTTTAAGCCAAATGACTTGGTGCGCAAAGACAAAGATTTCACAGGCGAAATCGGGCTTATTCCTTTGGATGCACATTTTACACCTGTAAAAAAAGTCATCTACGAAATCCAAGATGTTCTTGTAGACGATAATCCAAACTATGAAAAAGTTGTTTTTGAGATTGAGTCAGATGGACAAGTAGAGCCACTTGATGTGTTTAAAAACTCTATTGCTATCGCACAGGCTCATATGAATATATTTGGCAGTGAAGTTTCAGTGCTAAATCCAGATATAAAGTTTCCACCAGATGACCCGATTGACTTAAAAACCTTGCTTATCAAAATAGACACGCTAAACCTTAGTACGCGTTGTTTTCATTGCCTTGATAAAATCGGTGTGCAATACATTGGTGAGCTAGCTATGATGCCAGAATCAACCCTAAAAGGTATCAAAAATATGGGCAAAAAATCTTTTGATGAGATTGCTGAAAAGCTTAGCTCTCTTGGCTATCCTATTGGCTCAAATCTACCTCCAGAAGTCCAAGCAGCGTTTAACAAAAAAATCGGCAAAACAAGATAAGGAGAATCTAATGAGGCATAATCACGGCTATCGTAAATTAGGCAGGACAAGCTCGCATAGAAAGGCATTGTTAAAAAACCTTGCTATTGCGCTTATTGCCAATGAAAAAATTGAAACAGGCGTATTTAAGGCAAAAGAATTGCAAACCTATATAGAAAAACTTGTAACTACTGCGAGGGTAGGGGATTTTAATGCACATAGACTTGTGTATGCGTATTTGCAAAATAAATCCGCTACCAAAAAACTATGCACAGAAGTTGCCCCACGCTATAAAGATACCAAAGGTGGCTACACTCGTATCAATCGCACTCGCACAAGGCGTGGAGATGCTTCACAAATGGCTACTATTGAGTTTGTGAAAGACTAGAAATTCATCGTAAAAAAAGTAGCTAAAAAATACAAAAATCATAAAAATCCATTTTTTACTTATCGCTAAAAAAGATTACTTAAGAGTTAGGTTTACAGAATCTAGCTCTTAGTAGTTTTTGGTTAGTTTTTTTATGTTGTTTTTGCTTGTCGTTTTTTTACAGCGTGAAATTTTATAAAACTTAAACATTACGGAGGTTTTTACAATGTTTCACATATCTTTTTGTGCCAATGAAGCGTATGCGAAATATACTGCTGTGCTGATAACTAGCATTATCCAAAGCACAGATAGCACAAAACGATTTAGAGATTTCTTTGCTACAAGAGAGAGAGAGAGTTTAAATCCTAAAAGTCTATTAAAAAATTCTCATTTAGATTCCTACCCAAAGCGCAATTATGATTCGCTAAGCGATGATGAGAGGCGCGAAGGCTACATTTTTCACATAATTAGCGATTTTTTAAGCGATGATTCGCGCACTAGATTTGTTCATCTTGCCAAAGATTTAGCTAAAATCTATCCTTGCGAGATTTGCATTCATATTTGTGATGACAAGCTATTTAGTGGACTTCCGCGTCTTAATGGCAATTATTTGACATATTTTCGCTTTTTTATCCCGCAATTCATACCACAAAATTGCGTTTCGTGCTTGTATTTAGACATTGATATGCTTGTGGTGGGTGATTTGCGTGAATTATTCGCACTTGATATGGGTGATAAATGCGTGGGCGTGGTAAAGGACTATATCGTAAGGAACTCGTTGCGTAAAAAACCAAAACTAATTGCCAAGAGAAGTGATTTTAGAGATATTGATTTTACAGGGACGCATTTTAACGCGGGGTTTTTACTGCTAAATTTACCCGAATGGAAAAAACAAAATATTGTGCAAAAAAGCTTTGAGGTTATGAAAAATTATCATTTGGATATGCACGACCAAGATACGCTAAATGCCGTGATAGTTGAGCAAAATCGCCTAAAACTTCCTTTTGAATTCAACCTCTTGCCACGCGCATTTTTGCAAAGTATTTGCAATGATGAATCCAATCATTTTAAATTTGACTACACGCGCAAAGAGATGGATTTTGCATTAAAAAATCCTGTGATTTTTCACTTTACAAGTGCTTGTGTGAAACAGTGGCAAAATCCAAAAATCTGCAATGTGCAAGGACAAAATATTAGTTTGCTTTGGTGGGAAGTCGCGCTAAAAACGCCACGATTTGCGGATATTTTGCAAAGCGAGTTTGAGCAATTAAGCGCAAATAGCGATAAAAATTACGAAAATCGCGTGGCGATTTATTTGCTAAAATGCGTCAAAAATTTTCTTGGATTTTTCGCTTTGCCCTTTGTGGTGGCAAAAATCTTTGGCAAGAATCCGAATGAGATTTTGAAATCGCGCAAATTTGGCGAATCTAGTGTCAAATCTTGTGGTGGCAAAACTAACGATTTACACAAACTAAGCCCAAGCGATTATAACTTTGCCTTTGAGCTATTTTATCTTTGTCAAAAATGCTGGAATAAGCGCAAAAGAGGCTATTTGCTAATCTTGCCACTTAGAGCAATCAAGCTAAAAATCCGTCATAATCGCTATGGTATAAATAGAATCGCAAACAATCCATAAGAACAAAATACTATATTGCTAGACTTTTGTAGTCAAAATTTAGTAAAAACCACAAGAATCAAATCCCCTCAAAAATAGTTTTATAACCTAAAGACTGCAAACTCCCCTCGACAACAAAACCCCTCATAAAGCAAAGATTCACTAAAAACTAAACTACACACGGGGATTACGCAAAATCTTAGAATCCGTAAAAAAAACATATACAAAATAGAATCTAAACAAATCCCTCCACTTTGGCTTATGGCTATTTTGGACTTATACTATCTAAATCCTACACTTTTTGATTATGTGTGGTTTAGAGATTTTCACCCCTTATATCACTTCTGCCCTCTACTTCATCTAGTTCATCTTCTTTGTCCTCTTTGGGGCAAGTAACAGCAAACGCCACCTTTTCGCCTGCGACATTTACGATTTTGACACCCATTGTGTTGCGTGCGGACTCTCGTATTGCTTCGGTATCTACGCGTATCATCTTGCCCTTGCTTGTTAGCACCATAAGGTCTAGTTTTTCATCATTTACATTTACCACGCTTACGAGATTCCCCGTCTTTTTGTCATCTATTTTCATTACGATGACGCCCTTTCCTCCGCGCGATTGTAAGCGATATGCACCTGCATTTGTTTGCTTGCCGATACCGCGCTCACTCACGGTTAGGAGTTTGTCTTCATCGCTTCCTATCGTGGTGGCTGCGATGACACAATCTCCTTTTTCTTTGAATCGTATACCTGTTACACCTCTAGCTACTCTGCCGATTTCTCTTGCATCTTGTATGGGGAATTTGATACACATTCCCTTTTGCGTGGCGATAAATAGCTCTTTTACTTCTTGGGTAATGATTCTAGCAGTTACGACTTCATCTTTTTCATCGAGGTTTATTGCTCGCACGCCCACGCTTCTTATGTTGCTATATTCGCTTAGATTTGTGCGCTTGATGATTCCGTTTTTGGTAAAGAATACTAGCGATTTGTCTTTGTTAAAATCACTTGTGGTGATTGTCGCCATTATTTTTTCATCAGCTTGGAGATTGATTAGATTTACCACAGCTTTGCCGATAGCGGTGCGCCCTGCTTCTGGGATTTTATAAACCTTTAGCCAATAAAGCTGTCCGCGATTTGTGATAAACATTATCGTGTCGTGGGTATTTGCCACAAAGAATGATTCTATAAAATCATCTTCGTGTGTATTGCCACTTATTTTGCCTTTGCCACCGCGATTTTGCTTCTCATAGGTTTTGAGTAGCACTCGTTTGACATAGCCTCTATGGCTCATCGTTACTACCACAGGTTCATTTGGGATTAAATCCTCTATGTCAATATTGTCATAATCCTCCTCAATCTGCGTCCTGCGCGGTGTGGAGAATTTATCTTTGATTTCGGCTAGCTCTTCTTTGATGATTTCTTTTAGTCGTTCTTCGCTTTTGAGGATTTTGCTTAGCTCATCAATAAGTTTTAGTAGCTCGGCATATTCGTTTTCGATTTTGTCGCGCTCTAGTCCTGTTAGCCGTTGCAAGCGCATTTCTAGGATAGCTTTTGCTTGCAGTTCGCTTAAGCCAAATTTGCTCATAAGCCCATTTTTTGCTTCTTCTGTGTCTTTGCTAGCGCGGATTAGGGCGATGACTTCATCGATATTATCTAGCGCGATTTTTAGCCCCTCTAGTATGTGCGCTCTAGCTTTTGCCTTTTCTAGCTCAAAAATCGTGCGGCGAATGATGATGGTTTTTCGGTGTGAGATAAAAATATTTAGCAATTCTAAGAGAGTGAAAATCTTTGGTTCTTTGTTGTTGACAGCGAGCAATATTATCCCAAATGTGCTTTCCATTGTTGTTGATTTGTAGAGATTGTTTAGCACGATTTCGCTCATTGCGTCTTTTTTTAGTTCGATGACTACTCGCATACCCTCTCTATCGCTCTCATCACGCACTTCGCTTATGCCATCAATGATTTTTTCTTTTGCTAGTTCGCTTATTTGCTCGACAAGTTTTGCTTTGTTTACTTGGTAGGGAATCTCATCAATGATGATAATGTCTTTTGTCTTGGTTTTTTCTATGTGGGTTTTGGCTCGCACTCGTATGCGCCCTCTACCCGTGCCGTAGGCATCAATTATGCCTTGCTTGCCGTAGATGATTCCACCTGTTGGGAAATCTGGTCCTTTGATATGCTCTAGTAGCTCATCAAGCGGTGCTTTTGGATTGTCTATCACGCAAAAAAGCGCGTCTATTATTTCATCGATTCTGTGTGGTGGTATGCTTGTCGCCATACCTACGGCGATTCCGCTTGAGCCATTGACAAGGAGATTTGGTATGCGTGTGGGGAGGACATCTGGTTCTTTTTGGGTGTCATCATAGTTTGGGACAAAGTCAACTGTGTCTTTGTCTATGTCGCGTAGCATTTCCTCGCTTGCTTGTGTCATACGCGCTTCGGTATATCGCATAGCAGCTGCGCTATCGCCATCAATTGAGCCAAAGTTGCCCTGCCCATCGACTAGCTCTAGCCTCATAGAAAAATCTTGGGCAAGCCGCACAAGTGCGTCATATACGGCGATATCACCGTGTGGGTGGTATTTACCGATGACATCACCTACGATTCTAGCGGATTTTTTATAGCTTGCACGAGAGCTTACGCCTAGCTCATTCATCGCATAGAGGATTCTCCTATGCACAGGCTTTAGCCCGTCTTTGGCATCGGGCAATGCCCTCCCCACGATGACACTCATCGAATAATCTAAATAACTCTCCTTAATGCTATCATCAATATTTATGTCTATGATATTTTTATCATCAAGTAGATTCTCCATTTGTCGCGCTCCTGCCAAAAGTTAAAAGGTGATTCTAGCTAAAGTTTGCTTAAAAGCAAATTGTTTTAGGCAAATTGTTCGGTGGCTTAAGTTTTGCTAGATTGCGCTAGATTTTGGTTTGTGTTTTTGATTTTTCTATGGATTTTTGTGAGGTGATTTTGTGGCGATTTTGGTGGCAATTTTTGATTAAACTTACTAAACTTTGCGCTATGAAAAAATCATTAAACAAAAATATTCTCAAACTTGCTATAATCGCCTTTTTTTGCATTGTTGCTGTTTTAAGCGATAAAATCTAAAAAGGAATCTAAATATGTTGCCACAGCTTAAAATCCTTTCTTACACTTCTTGCTTCTGTCGCACTTTTTTGCTTCTGGGCTTTTTTGGGAGTGTTTTTGTTTATGCCAAACCACTAAATAATATCGCAAGTATGTCTGTAAATATGGAGGGCAAAGAAATGTTTAAGCTTTTTGCAAGGCAGGATTACAAAATTTGGGGGCTTGATTATTGCGCGAATTATTCGCGTGATTTGAATGTAGAATCAGAGGGCAAAAAAGATATAGATTCCCTAAAAGAGCGGCTAAAATGGGGGGGCAAACGCCCTCTAAAAGAGCTACAAAACTATATTGACAAACACCACAAAATCCGCTCGCTTCTATCTTGCTTTGCTATGTATGACTCGCCAAACTACCATAACGAAGTGGAGCGAATCGTAAAAAAATATTGCAAAGACTGCTATTGTGAAAATTGCAAGAAATAGCACAAAATTTTAAGAACATAGCAAGAGCTACAATTCAAAGATAAAATCTATAAATTGCTTTTATAAATGTGGTTAAACTACTTTTACAAATGCACTAAAAAGCATAGCTAAAATTCTAGGAATTCATCATCATCTGGGGGTAATTCTGGGAGGTTTTTTTGCACTTGTGGGGAAGCAAAACTCCCGCTAATATTTATTTGCAAGCCCTCTACTATATTTGCATTCTGCATATTTGGATTTTGCGTATTTGAGTAGTTTTGTGGGCTTAGGTTTTGCGAGTTTGGATTTTGCTGATTTTGTGGCGAAATCATATTTGATTCTAGCTCTTTTGATTCTAGCCATTTGGGCGGATTTTGTGCTTGATTTTGAGGATTTAGCGATTCTTGTTGTGTGTATTTTTTGGGCTTTAGGGTTAGGGCGATTTGTAGATTTTGAGCGATTAGGTTTATTATGCAGCGAGTGGATTCTATTTTTTCACTTGGTGTGTCTATGCTTAGAGAGCAGTCATTTACGCCTGCGTTTAGCTTGGATTGCATATTTAGGGTCGTGGTGTTTTGCAGTGTGTTTATCGCATTTTGTGGTGTGGTTTGCAAATCCCCAAAATCTAGCCTATTTGATTCTAAGATATTTTCCAAATCCACCACTAAAGGAGAGGGGTTTTTGCTAAGCCCCTCAATCCCATAAAAACTTAAATCCGCGCTATTGATATTTGCTCCAAGATTGCTTGCTTGCAGGCTCATAGCCCCTTTGGCAAAGAGAAAATTATAGTTTGCACTCATCTGCGCTCTCCCCTCAAGCACGCTAGGCGCACCAAATAGGGCTAAAAGTTTTTCTAAAGCGATATTTTCCGCATTTATTTTTAGATTGTCCCCATTTAGCTCAAAGTGGCTTACCCCTCCTAGCGTGTTGCTTTTGCCATCGATTATGCTATTTTGTATGTCATAGTTTCCTTGCAAGTGCATATCTCCTTGAAGTTTTAAACCTAGCATTGCGCCTAAATTCGTGAGGTTGAAAATCTCTAAGTCATATTCGCCATTTTGACTAAAATCAAGCCTGCCAAGTGGGATTTCATAGTTATCTGTGATTTTAGCTTGGGTTTTTAGGGTCTTTAGATTAGTGCTAGCTTGGGCTAGTAAAGTGAGATTTGGCAGTATATCTTTTGGCGTGCTTGGCTTATCTATGATATTTTTGCGCGGTGTTGATTTTAGGGATTTTAGCTGGGAGGTTAGGGAGGATTTTAGGCTTATAGATAGCGCGCTCAAAAGATTGCCCTCTTGCGTGCCAAATCTTGCTTGCAAGCTAAGCAGATTTGCATTTGGATTGCGCTGAATCTTTTGATTTTTTTGGTTCTTTTGTATGATTAGATTTTTGGCGTTTAAAATTGCGTTTATATTGCTTTTTTCTCTTTTGGCGTGAAGTGTGGCTTTTGCCTTTAGGTCAAAAATCCCATAAAAATCATAAGGAAAATCCAAAATCTTGCTTGCGATAATAGAGGGAAAAGCCTTTAGCTCTAAGATATATTGTTTTATCTCAAAAAATCTCGCCCTAGCCAAAATATTTACTTGTGGGGTTTGATTGGCTGGATTTTGCATCATATTTAGGGCAAAGTCAAGCGCGGAATCAAGCAAAATAGAATCAGGGCTAGAATCAAGAAGTGGATTTTGCAGCGTCAAATCAGGCGAATCTAGCGTAAAATCAAGCGAGGTAGAATCTGTATTGTCTAGTTGTGTGCTTGGATGGGATAAATCAGGTAGTGAGGGAAGTGTATTTAGAGAGGGCAAGGGGGTTTGTGAGTTTTGGGAGCGAAAACGCTCCATAGTGTTTTCAAACGAACCAAAATCGTCCTCATCTTGTAAGTTTTGCACTTGTGAATATTGTTCTTTAGAGGTATGTGATATGGCTTGCTGCTCTATTTGGGCTAATCTTGTTTGTGTGGGTTGCACACTTGCGTGAGTGGCAAAGGTGTGAGTAGAAAGAGGGCGAGTGGCAAGAGAGTGATTGGCAAGATGGTAAGTAGTGAGAGGATTAAGCATTGCGTGAGAGGGTGTGGGCAAATATTCAAGCGCGGATATTTGACTAGATTCTTTTATGCTTGTGATAATGTAGTCTTTATATCTGCCTACAAAGCGCAGAGTGAAAAGATATGGAGAAGTATTTTGCACAGGATTTTGTGCTTGACTTTGTGCGGGATTTTGTGAAGTGAATGGGGGAGGATTTTGCAGATTATTTTGTGGAGTATTTTTTGTGGAGTTTGGTGCTGATTTATTTTGATTTGAGTGTTTTTGGCTTGCGCTAAGTGTATCGCTAAGTGCGTATCCTAGCTCATCAGTAGGGGCAAAATCTGCCAAAATATCAAATCCTTTTAGCGTGTATCTGCCTTTGAGATTAGATTTTAGAGTGTCTGCGATGATGAGCGATGCCTCTATCTTGCCAAAAGATATACGCAATGATTGGATTTTGGTGCGAATGGGTAGCTTATAGTTTAGCCCTGCTTGGAGTATGGGGGCTAAAATCTTGTTGCCAAATGAGGTAAAAAGCAAAAGATTTGCGCTCACTATGAGCGTGGCTAGAAATACCCCAATGCTTAAAAGAATCTTGCGCAATGCTTTGCCTTATGTGTAGCTTTGTGTCTTAATACACGCCTTTTAGCTTTCGTCTAAAAAACGCAAAGACTATCAAAGCAATCGTGCCAAGCACAAAGGCATAGACATACCATTGTATGACGATGGGGTCGCCAGAGGCATAAGAATGTTTGCCTGATAGGAAATAATTTACCCCAAAATAAGTCATCAAAATACTATAAAACGACAGCACAGACGCGCTTGCAAACACAAATGGCATATTTGCAAACCCCATAAACCGCAAGTGCAAGACAATGGCATAGATTCCTATACTAATTAGTGCCCAAGTCTCTTTTGGGTCCCAGCCCCAATACCTCCCCCAAGACTCATTAGCCCACACCGCGCCCAAAAAATTACCAATAGTCAAAAACAAAATCCCCAAAATCATACTCATTTCATTGATAGCACCAACTGAAAAAATCGCTTTGTCAATGTTTGCCCTGCGCTCGCTTCGTAGCAAAAATAGCACAAGGCTAAACACACTAAGCATAAAGCACAATCCCAAAAATCCATATCCAGCTGTAATCACGCTTACGTGGATATTTAGCCAATAAGATTTTAGCACGGGGACGAGGTTTGTGATTTGTGGATTCATAAACCCAGCGTGCGCGACAAAAAGGCTAATACCAGATAAAAAGCTAGAAGCACACAATGCCAAAATATATCGCCTAAAAAACACCACTCCAGCTATGCCACTAGCCCACGCAATATATAGCATAGACTCATAGGCATCACTCCACGGGGCGTGTCCAGCGACATACCAGCGCAAGATAAGCCCAAAGCTATGTGCTAGCACAAACACCCCCAAAGATCCAAAAATACCATAATACAGCCCCTTTGGCAATGCCCTATCTTGCACGATAAAAACAAGCACCACTATAAATCCTGCAAATCCCAAAATCATATATGGAAAAATCAGTTTTTCAAAGATATTGTAATGATTTAGGGCGACTTCCCACTCGACTTGCGATTGGCTTAGGTAGTCGCTTCCACCATTGCTTTCTTGGTAGGATTCTATCGCTTTTAGGGCGATATTTGCGTTTTTCCAAGAATTAGTGATTGTCCCTTCTAGCACGCTAAATTGGAGCATATTTATCATCGAGGCTTGCACTTCAAAGAGTTTGGATTGCTCCTCATTTAGCATTTTTTGCATATATAGCACCATAAGTTCGCTAGGAGAAAACCACCTTTTGCTTTCTCTATCGGGGAAAATTCTTAGAGTAAGGAGGTTTTGGGTGTTGGTAAAAATCTCAAATCGCTCACTAACAGCGATGACATCTTTGTCAAATTTGCTATGCTCGCTAGCGGGGATTCTGCTTGTTTCAGCTAGGTAGTTGTGTAGCTTTGATTCCCCTAGATTGCTATCATAAATATCAAGCCAGCTTACATATTTTTTGTCTTTTGGTGTGCCCAAAATCTCACGCAGTCTTGGCGTGTCTGTGGCGATAAATTTCACCCTCATCCAATCATTTGGAAAAGCGATGATTCCTAGCAGGACTTCGACATTGCTAAGCCCGCTAAATCCGTCTTTTTTGTGGATTTTGTGCACAAATTCCATAGCAATGGTATCAAAAGGCTTGATTCGCCCTGCAAAGTCTTGCACTTGGATTTTGCCAAACCGCGCTTGAAACTCGCTAGCATTTGCCTTTAGTAGATTTTGCCTCTCTTGTATGTCCTCATCTTTTAGGAGATATGGGCTGATACGAGCGTCATTTAGAGCTTTTTCTAGTGTGGGAGAGAGATTTAGAGAATCTGCACTTGGCAGGGACATATCTTGCATATTTGGGTGTGGGTTTTGCGGTGCTTGGCTAGTGCTTTGCGTGCTTGATTGCGTGGCTTGCTTAGATGATGAGTGCGTTTGTATATTTTGGGCTTTGCTTGAATCTGCGATAGTGTTTTGCGTGGTAGCAATAAGTGCGAGTGAGGCAAGCGCAATGCCTATAACGCTAGATTTTAGCGTGGACTTTTTTGTGGTTTTGTTTGTGTTTTTCTTGGACTGATTGGTTTCTTGCATTTTTTTAGGTCGTCCCCTTTTGGTGCTTGTAGAATCTGTTTTGGAATCTGTTTTAGACTTTGCTTTGGAATTTGCTTTTGACTTTGCTTTGGAATCCGTTTTGGAGATTGTCTTTGAATCTATTTTTAAATCCACATTAGAATCTACAACAGAATTTGCTCTATCTTTTGTGCTAGATTCTTTTGGTTTTGGGAAATCGCTAGATTTTGCGCTAGATTCTGCCTCGCTATATTGCGTGCTAGATTCTGCATTGTGTAGATATTTTGCAAGCGTCCTAAATCGCCCATTTTTGTCAAATAGCACCAAAAGCCCAGCCAAAATCAAAAGCGCGTAGCCTATGTAGGTTGGGATTTTGCCGGGGTCGTTATTGACAGATAGCACGCTAGTGTAGGAGTTTGTCTCATCATCAAAGTAGTAATTGCTCTGATAAAATCGATACCCGCCAAAATCTAGCGTGTGATTCATATAGATTCTAAATGGAAACAAAATCTTGTCATTTTCATCTAGCACTTCGACTTGTGAGGCATAAGAGGAGGGATTTTCTGTGCCTGCGTAGGTTTTTTTCTCAAATTCTAGCAAGCGGATTTGGAAAGGCAAAGCCACTTTTTTTGCCCCCCAATGAAATCCAAACTTCATTCCTCCTATTTCTACGCGCAAGATTCTATGCTCATTAGAGCCACCTAGTCCGCCTAGTAGGGTTATTTCTTGTGTATCGCCATTGTAGCTTACTTCTAGGGTTAGGAGCATTTCTCTATTTTTTAGATTTTCTTCTTGTGGATTTGGTGGGGTTAGGGCTATATCTTTAGATACTATGTGTAAAGGTTTGCCAAAAATCTCTACAACCTCATTGATTTTTGGTTTGGCAAAAAATGTCCCATACACGCTAATATCCGCGCCTACAAATTGTGGTTGTGCTTTTTGCCAATTTTCATCAATCGCAGAGATATTTATATAGTTTTGGCTTGAATAATAAAAATCTGCTTTTTGATTTTCGCTTATGATAAACATTCCCTCCTTGCCAAAGTAGCGCGTGATACCTGCACCGATGATGATGATGATAAAAGAGAGGTGCAAGAGTGCGGAAGCGTATTTTTTGCGTGGCAATGAGCGATAATGGATAAAGCTCGCAATAAGTGCGAAAATAAGGTAAATATGCAAAAACGCAAACCACCACGAATTATACACAATCGCCCTTGCAGCAATCGTGCCATAGTCGTTTTCGATAAAAGTCGCTACTGCGCAAGAAAGTGCGTAGAAAAACATAATTGGCAAAATCACCCAAAATGAGTAAAAAATGCTAAGCAGTGATTCTTTTTGTGATTGTTTTTTGGGCTGCGAGTTTGTGCTTTGTGGATTTTTGTTTAGTTTTGTGCTTAATTTTGAGAAAAATGCCATTGTTGTCCTTTTGTTGTGATTTGTTGTGTTGTGATTTACTAGAAATTATTTTGTTCCCACGCTTTTTGTAGCTCTTTTTGCACAAGTGTGTTTAGCTTTTTTTCATCATCTTTTGCTTCGCGCCATTTCTCGCTTGTGATAAAGTCTAGCAACGCCCTAAACTGCACAGGTGGCAAGTAGCTAGGGTATTGCAAAATCGTCTGCCCTTCCTTGCTAGCTAGCACGATAGTGGGCGTGGGCGACACAGCATAGATTTGGGCTAGCTTTTTGGTGGGGAGTTTGACTTCTTTTATGCCCTTTTGTGCGTTGTTTTGTGTGGTGTTTGGTGTGCTTGATTGGGCGATTTTGAAGTTGTGGATTTTGGCATAGCTTAGGTTTATATAATACGCGCTAAAATCCTCTCCTATGGTTTTTTGCAGGGCTTCATCTTGCTTAATGTCGTTTTTTAGATTTTCGCAATATTTGCAACCATTTGCCCCAAATATCAGTAGCATATACTTGCCATCAGGGCTAATCTCTTTGGTATCTTTGAAAATATGCTCTAGCCCAGAATAAGAGTTTTTGTCTAAATCACTAGAATCTATGCTTTGGCTAGCTTCATCTTTGCAGCCACTTAGCAGCGTGGCATTTAGAGCTAAGAGAGCGTAAAAAAACGGCAAAAATGCGATATGTGCGAAGTGATTTTTGCGCTTTTTTAGCTTTGTTAGCAAATGGCTTAAGTTATTTTTGTCTAAGTGATTTTGTTTGATTTTTTTGAGATGATTTTGCGTTGGATTAGGCATTTGATTTTCCTTTTTTGTGATTTGTTTGGGGATTTTTGCTGTGTTTTTGTTTTGGTTTGGGTTTGTTGCTAGTTTTTGCATTGATAGATTTGTGTGGTTTTTTGGATTTGCTAGATTTTGGTTTAGGTTTTGTGTTTGGTTTTTTTGCTGATTTTGCGGGGGCGATTTGCTGTGTGGTGTGCTTTTGTAGGGCTTGATTTGCCAAGTCTATGATGACTTTGGCAAAGCCCTCTTTGTCATTTAGACACTCACACACGCGATAATCACGCACCCCAAAAGAATCTGCTAGCTCTTTGTATTGGATTTTTAGCTCATAGTCGGTTTCAGAGTTGTCTATGGTAAAGGCAAGTGGGTAGATGATGATTTTGCTATCTTTGTGTGCGGATATGGTGTCTTTTGTGCTTGGCTCTATCCAGCGCATAGGTCCTACTTTGCTTTGAAAGCAAAGCACGATTTTGGCAAAATCCACCCCCCTAGATTGCAAGATTTTGTATATTATTTGTTTGCCCCTCTCGCAATGCTCCACATAGCAATCGCCCTTTTCTATAAGACTTTTTGGTAGTCCGTGTGCGGAGAGTAGTAGCACAAACTCCTTGCTATCTGCGCCATCTAGTGTGGAGATAATCTCATCTGCGATTAGCTCATAAAAAGGCTCATACTCGCTAAAATGCTCTACCACACTCACGCGAGGTGCATACTCTAGGGACTTTAGGCAGGATTTGGCATCAAGCAAGGAAGAGTAAGTAGTAGCGGTAGAAAACTGCGGGTATAGGCTAAAAAGCACCAAATCTTGCACTCCTTGTGCTTTCAAATCAGCTAGGACATCTTTGCAAAATGGTGGGGAATATCTCATCGCATAGCTATAAGTCTTGCTAGAATCTAGCGCATTTAGCGCGGAAGTGAGGGCAAAAGTATGCTTGATAAGCGGGGAGTAGCCGCCTATTTTGCGGTAGTTTTCTTTGACAGATTCTAGTCGCTTGGATACGATTATGTTGCCTACCATTTTGCGAATCAAGCTGTTTTTTATAGGCAAAAGCAATGGGTCAGCAAAAATGTTTTTTAAAAACGGCTCTACGCCTGAAATATCGGTGGGTCCTCCCATATTTAGAAGCAAGACAGCGGTTTTGGGAGTGGAATCGGGGGATTTTTGTATCATTTATAACCCTCTTTTAAAAAATAAATCAAAATCTTAGCAAAATCCAAGCAAGATATTGCAAACAAATTATATTTGTAGCACCTTGCTTTGCTAAAAGATTTTGCTAAAGGCATAAAATTTGCTTAAACTAAGGAATCAAAAAGGAGTCAAAATGACAGCTACAATAAATCACAAAAAACAAAATCTAACACAAAGTATTTTGCACAAACTCTCTCTCTCTCTCTCTCTCTCTCTCTCTCTCGTAAAAGACTAGCTTTATTAACTGCTTCTTTATCTTTTTGTTTGCTTTCAAATTTTGCAAATGCTACGACTTATACAGAAACAAAAGGTTTTATAGACAAAGGGAATGGCGTATATGCTTATGAGAATTTCACCGAAACTAGCATATTCCTTGGGGGTATAAACGAACTTGGCTCACAGCTACGAAGAAAAGGTGCTTCTTATTTTGTCATTTCCGCTCCACAAGCGACTATCACTTCTTATAATGATATAGTTGCCAATGGTGGTGAAAATTCTCTTGGTTTCACTATCAGCGCAAAAGAGCTATTGCTTAGCCCCTATCTTGCTGATGCGAGTATGACTATATCACAACCATCAACTATCAATGCAAATCTCACCTTGCAGGGTGGTAGTCTAGAGGTTCGCACAGGGATAATGAAAATATATGACAATAACTTAGAACAAACTATGACTTTTAATGGAAGCCTAAAACTAAATGGCAATCTAAGCACGCAAGGTGCACAAATCAGCAATGTAGCTGGAGGGGTAAATAGAGGGCGTATCATCGTTAGCGGAAAAAGCAATATAACAAATACGAGCTTTTCAATCATCTCTAATGATTTTCAAGGAAACACTCAAACAAAGGTGCTAGTGCTTACCTCAAATGGTGGAATCACTTTGGGAGGTGGAAACACTGCTAGTTTTTGGGATATACATAGAGACATTACTATGCTAGAAAAAACTTATGATTTTGAGGTTTTGGACAAAAATAGCAAGAAAAGAGGTGCTATGATAGGATATGGTGGCGATATATTTGGTGCTAAACTAAAGCTGGAAAGAAATAATCTCTATGCTATGAAAGCAGTGGGTGAGAAAACGCTAAAAGAGCTAAAATCTGCTTTGATTGATATGGATATAGACGCGATATACGCGGAGCTATTTGAAATTGGAGCTGCAGAAAGTGCAGGTATAGATAGTGGATATTCACAAAGTGAAAAGACAAAGCTACAAGAACTAAAAGCAAGACTAGAATCCCTAAAAACCCAAGTGGAAAAACAAACAGACACCCAAATCGCAAAAGAATATAATGAAAAGTATGGCAATCAAGCAGGCGATATGCTACTCTCTGCCTTGCAATCAAAAAATCAAGATATAAAAGATAGTGCTGGTGCGATTATCGGCAGTGATTTGTTTTTTGGCTATGCAAAAGGGGCGATACAAGAGAATGTAAATACAGCTAAACAGACTTTACAAAATAGCTATTATGACAGTGCTATAACTGTTCAAAATATGCAAACGCAAATGGCTATACTTGAGCGAGTATCGCGATTTTCAAATCCATTTCAAAATATTCGCTACGCGCTAAACACTGCAAAAGCGAGTGTGGAAGATAGCGCAAGCAAAAATGATGCTTTAAGCCAAGCACTCACTACAAACGCATATTTTAGAGAGAGTCTACAAAATAATTTTTGGGCAAATGTATTTGGCGGGGCAAATATCATCGGGCAAAATTCAGGTGCGCTATATGGTATAAATGCGGGCTATGATAGGGATTTGGGGGTGCATTTTGTGGGTGGATATATAAGCTATGCCTATTCTACAATCAAAGATACAAATATCACGCAAAATAGCAACAATTTGCAGTTTGGTGGGTATGCGCGTCTTGTTTTTGAGAAAAATGAAGTGGATATAAAAGCATTTGGGCAAGTAGCGATAACCAAGCAAAATCGCTATGTTGTATCCACTCAAAATGAAGCAGATTTTGCGCGTGGATTTGTGGGTGTGAGTGGGACTTACGGGTATATTTTTACGCCACATAAGATGTTTGTAGCAAAGCCACTCATTGGACTAAATCTTTATTACAACCACACGCCAAAATACAGCGAAAATGGCGACTTGGCACTAGAGATAAATGCGATAAATAGTGTCAATATTAGCTTAGATTTTGGTGCGGATTTGCGTGGCTATTGGAATGCGGATAGTTTCTTTTATATAACACCAAAGTTTGAACAATATGTGTTAGTAAAAGGTGGCGATTTTGTGAGTGCGTTTGTAGGCTCGCCTACGACTTTTAGTATTTCTAGCACTCCACCGCTCAAAACTTATTTACAAACGATTGTAGGGGCAGATATTGGCGTGTATAATGGTGTTACAATTACACTAAGTGCAGGTGTCAAACAAATCATCGCAGGCAAAATACAAGATAAAAACGAAACTTTTGTAAGTGGGAATTTGGGGGTAAGGTATAGATTTTAGATTTTGGTTTGGGAGCTTTATAATCTGCTTTGTTTGGTATTTTGTCAGTATAAACTTGCTAAAATGCACTCATAAAAAAAATAATCCCTAAAAAAAGCATTTCACAAAACAATCCACAAAATAACTTGCAAAACAATTCACAAAACAATTTGCAAAACAAGGAGTAAATATGCCAAATGAAGCTGATATGGTGGTAAAAGCCTTTAATGATATGGTGTTTTTTCACGCATTTTTTATGGGATTTTTCCCTATACCTTTTCTTATCAATCTATACACGCTTTTTACTTACAAAACCTACCAAAAAGTGATTACAAAGATTTGGTTTGTGATGCCACTTATCTTTTTGCTTGTGAGTATTGGGAGCTTTACAGGGGTGTTTATCCTAGCTAGTGCGCAGTGGGCTATGAGTGCGCGTGTATGGGCTATGTGTGGGTTTATGGTGTTTGTATTTGCAGGAGAGATAGCACGGCTAAAGCGACTAAAAATCGCTAAGACAAGCGAAGTAAAAATGCTAAGTTACATAAGGTTTTGTAAATGGCTATACGCGCTAGATTTGCTTGGTGCGATAGTTTTTACTTTTAGGCTATTTGTGTAGGCGATTTTGTGCAGGACTTTAAATCGCTTGGCAAAATCATAGACCAAAATCATAGACAATGTAGAATCTATTTTTAAGCCTAAAAATATTTACTAAAGCATTCTAAAAAACTTTAAGATAAAAAATTTGCAAGATTTTATAAAAATCATATTTGTTAAGAAATAGCCAAAAAAGTGTGTCTTTTGTATAACTCATATTTGCTATAATCTCACGCTTTAGAAAGTCTAAATCTACTACTAGGCACGCGCATTTGCGCATATAGGTGATTTTGGGTGTGATTTAGAAGCTAAAATCTTTCTAAAAGATAAATTCGTATAAAAGGGTAATATTTAGAGATGGACAACGAAGCAAAAAACACAAAAGATAGGCATAAAAAATCTTTTAAAAAATCTTTGCCAAAATTTCCAAAATCTAGCGCACAATCTAGTATGCAGCCTTTTAAAAACATTTCTAACATATTAGACCGTGCTTTTGAAAATGTGCGCAATATGTGTAGTAGGCAAAACTTCCAACACGCTAAAAACACCAAAAACAACACTCCCACCAAAGATAACCCTACACAAAATATTTTTTACTCTATTTTTTCGCGTTTTGATACTCGCTTTTTTGCCGATTTGACTAACTCTCTTCATAGCCACCCTGCTTTTTTGGCATTTAAGGAGGCTTTTCCGCATACTTTGCCGATTTTTGTGGGCTATATTTTGATGGGTGCGACTTTTGGGATTTTGCTTCAAAAGGCTGGGTTTAGTTGGGTTTGGGCTTTGGGGATGGGGGTAGTTATCTATGCGGGGGCTATGCAGTTTGCTTGTGTGGCTTTGCTTGCAAATGGAGTAAGTCTGCTAGAATCGTTTTTGCTTGCTTTAATGATAAATTCTAGGCAGATTTTTTATGCGCTTTCTGCTCTTAGCTTGTTTAGAGGTGTTGAGAAAAAGAAAAAATGGTATTTGATTTTTTCGCTTACTGATGAGACTTTTGCACTGCTAAACCTAAAAAAACCTCGTCCAAGTAGTCAAAGTGCCAATCCAAATACTCTAAAGACTTCCCCAAAATCTCAAGCAGCCCACAAAGCAAAAATAGATAGTGGGTATTTTATGTTTTTCATCGCACTGCTAAACCAAACTTATTGGGTGATAGGTTGCGTGAGTGGGGCTTTGCTAAGTCAGCACCTAACGAGTTTTAACGCTCAAGGAATGGCGTTTGTAATGAATGCGATTTTTATCGTGCTATTTATCGAGCAGTGGCGCGTAGTGAGGGACAAATCCCCTGCACTTATTGGGATTTTTGTAAGTCTTATTTGCTTGTGGATTTTTGGCAAAGATATTTTTTTGCTTCCCTCTTTGGTGCTTATTTGCGCGCTACTTTTTTGGCTTGAGAAAGACAAATCTCTAAAAAGCAATAAATTTTTCAAATAAATAGATTTTGCATTTTGTGCGTTATTTGTGCTAAAATCGCGCTTTGTTTAAAACTTTTATTTTTGTGTCAAATTTTATAGATAAGGATTTTTATGGATTTAGAGATTTCTACCCAAGCAAAGCTGCCAACGCGATTTGGGGATTTTGTGATTCAGTCATTTTTGCAAAAATCTCCACAAAAAGAGAATATGCCACAAGCGCATTTTGCAAATCAACCAAAAGAGCATTTAGTCGTGCTAAGCGAGAATCTAGCAAAAATATTAGCCCAAAATCTACAAAATTTTGAGCAAAATCCCAAGCAGGATTTTGCAAATAAGGATTTTTGCGCCCAAGATTTTGGCAAGCAAGATTTTAAAAAAGTGGATTCTAGTCAAAAAGATTTTGGCAACACAGATTCCCCAAATGTTTCTCAAAAAACATTTAGTGATTTTGTCCCACTTTTGCGAGTGCATTCAGAATGCCTTACAGGCGATGTATTTGGCTCTCAAAAATGCGATTGTGGAGGAGAGCTAGCCCTAGCTATGCAAAAAATCGCCCAAAGCGACAAAGAGGGCAGGGGAGGGCTACTCATCTACTTGCGTCAAGAGGGCAGGGGTATCGGGCTTTTTAACAAGGTAAATGCCTATGCTCTGCAAGATAAGGGCTATGACACGGTGGAAGCAAATATCGCACTAGGTTTTAGTAGCGATGATAGGGATTATGCTATTGTGGGTGGGATTTTGGAGTATTATGGGATAGGGGAAGTGGAATTGCTTACAAATAACCCCAAAAAGATTGAAGCGATTTCGCGTTTTGTGAGAGTGAAGCGAAGTGAAATCATCATAGAGGCAAATAAACATAATCAAAAATATCTCGCCACCAAAAAGGCAAAACTAGGGCATTTACTATAAGCAAAATCATCGCTAAAATCACAAAAAACTTAAAACAAAACTCACACAGAGCAAAAAAATAGCAAAGCAAAAAATTAACAAGGCAAAAAACTTAGCAAGGAGAGAAAAAATGTCAAAACAAGATTCTGTCAAAAACCTAGAAGCAAGTCCAAACAAAAAGACTTCTCAAAAAACAAGCTGGCAAAAAACAAGCTGGAGGAGATTCCCTATAAAGCAGCACCCAACCTACACCGATAAAGCCGAGCTGGAATCTATCGAGCGTGAGCTAGCCTCATATCCTCCACTTGTGTTTGCAGGCGAAGCTAGAAGCCTAAAAGAGCGATTTAAGCAAGCCCAAAGAGGAGAGGCGTTTTTGTTGCAAGGAGGGGATTGCGCGGAGAGCTTTAGCCAATTTAGCGGAAGCGGAATCCGCGATTTGTTCAAAGTCATTATCCAAATGAGTGCGATTTTGACATTTGCAGGTGGGTGTCCTATCATCAAGGTGGGGCGGCTTGCAGGGCAGTTTGCCAAGCCTAGAAGTGCAGATTTTGAGGAAGTTCAGGGGGAGAGTTTGCCAAGCTATCGAGGCGATATTATAAATGGATTAGATTTTAGCGCGACTTCGCGCGAGCCACAGCCTGCACGAATGCTAAAGGCATATCATCAAAGTGCTGCTACGCTAAATCTTTTGCGTGCGTTTGCAAGCGGTGGGCTAGCTGATTTGAGTGAGGTGCATAGGTGGAATCTAGACTTTGTCAAAAACAACGCACTAGGGCAAAAATACGAGGAGCTAGCAAAAGATATTACAAAGGCGTTGGAGTTTATGAAAGCTTGTGGGATAGATTCTGCCAATACTCCTGCACTAAAAACTACGGAATTTTACACAAGCCACGAAGCACTACTACTAAACTATGAGGAACAGCTCGTGCGCAAAGATAGTCTAAGTGGCAAATGGTATGACTGCTCTGCACATATGCTTTGGATAGGCGAGCGCACGAGGGATTTGGACGGAGCGCATTTGGAGTTTTTGCGCGGGGTGGAAAATCCACTTGGTGTAAAGATAGGACCAAATGCGACAAAAGATGAAGTGCTAGGAATCTGTGATATTCTAAATCCTACAAATGAGGAGGGTAGGCTAAATCTAATCGTGCGAATGGGCGATGGGGTGCTACAAGAGAGATTTCCAAAGCTACTGCGTGAGGTATTAAGAGAGGGCAGGGCGATACTATGGAGTAGCGATGCGATGCACGGAAATACCATAAAAGCAAACAATGGCTACAAAACCCGAGCATTTGATAAAATCGCTAGCGAAATCAAGGCGTTTTTTGCTATCGCTAAGGCAGAGGGCGGTATCGCTGGCGGAGTGCATCTAGAGATGACGGGAGATGATGTAACTGAATGTGTGGGTGGCTCTCAAGCTATCACAGAGGCAAACCTCGCTTCTTGCTACAACACCCAATGCGACCCAAGACTAAATGCTACGCAGGCTATTGAGCTAGCGTTTTTAATCGCTGATATGCTAAAATCTCGCCAAAAATAAAGTGCGTATTTCAAGGTGTTTTTAAGATTTTGAGCGATTTTGGGGCTGTGATTTTTGGTGGCAAATCTAGCCAAAGATTTTGCACTAAATTTTGCTAGTTAAGCCAAAGTATTATAATTTTTGATTATAATGTCAGGTTTATTTGGGATAAAAAGTAACATAAAGCAAAATAAGCAAAATGCGATAAGCAAAGATAAAGTGGCCAAATCTTAAAAATAACTAAAATCCACATAAAATCCACAACAACTAAGGAGAGAAAATGCAAAATCACAATACTTCAAAAAAACTTAAAAAAATTCTTGTGCTTCTAGCAAGTGTAAGTGTGGGAATGGCACTATTTGGTTGCGCGTGTAAGTGCGATATGGAGGAGGTAAAAGCCCTCATCTCAAGTGAAATGGCAAAATACCCTGTAAACCCAAGCGCAAAATCAAGCAAGAGTACACCAAAAGTCGCAAGAAAATACAAGTATTTCCCCAAAACCAAAAAAGAGCTAATGATTCTCGTGCGTAAGCCAAGCGTGAATCTAGGCGAGATAAACACAAGCAAAATCACTGATATGAGTTCGCTATTTGCTATTCAGGGACTTAAGGGCGATGATGTGCTTGCTTCAAGGGATTATAGCGGGATAGAGCTGTGGGATACAAGTAATGTGGAAAATATGAGTTTTATGTTTCAAGGTGCAAAAACTTTCAACCAAGATATAAGTGATTGGAATGTCGGCAATGTCGAGCGAATGCACGCAATGTTTCATAATGCAATCTCGTTTAACAAACCACTTGATAAATGGGATGTAAGCAATGTCGAAGTAATGACTTTTATGTTTGCTGGGGCAAAAGCGTTTAATCAACCACTAAATTCGTGGAATGTCGAAAATGTCGAGGATATGACTTCTATGTTTGCTGGGGCAAAAAACTTCAATCAACCACTTAACAAATGGGATATGAGTGGTATAGAGAGTATGGGAAGTATGTTCTCAGACGCAGAATCATTTCAGCAGGATTTGGAAGCGTGGGGAGGGAAGCTAGATAAAGGTGTCGATGTAGATGATATGTTTGAGGGCTCTGGACTAGAATCCAAACCACCAAAATGGTATAAAAAACGCGCAAGACGATGATAAATAGCGATAAAAAAGCGTAGATTTTGAAAAAGCATTTGTAGCAGAGGCAAAAGGAGTAAAAATGCAAATTGATGATGAATTGCTAGGTAAGTTGCAACGATTGGCGATGATAGAAATCGATGATGAGCACAAAGAAAAAGTGCGTGAAAATCTTAGTGAGATTTTGAATTTTGTAGAAAATCTAAATAGCATTGATACGGATTCTATTACGCTTACAAACAATGAAAAAACACCACTAAGAGCTGATGAGCCAAAGCAATCAACAATAGCAAAAGAAGTGCTAGCAAACGCACCAAGCACGCAAGATGGCTTTTTTATCGTGCCTAAAATCATTGAATAAACAACGCAATTTGCAGCAAACTAAAATATAATTAAAAATAGACTTCAAGTAGTGTGATGCAAGATTTTATCCATATCATAGGCGCGAGAGAAAACAATCTCAAAAATCTAAGCCTAACAATCCCAAAAAATAAGCTAGTGGTTTTTACAGGGCTTTCAGGTAGTGGAAAATCAACCCTTGCATTTGACACGCTCTATGCAGAGGGACAGAGGCGATATATCGAGTCTCTATCAAGCTATGCTAGGCAGTTTTTGGATAGAGTAGGCAAGCCAGAGGTTGATAAAATCGAGGGGCTAACCCCTGCGATTGCTATCGACCAAAAGACTACTTCTAAAAATCCGCGCTCTACGGTTGGGACGATAACTGAAATCTATGATTATTTGCGCCTACTTTATGCAAGGGTGGGCAAGCAGCATTGTCATCTATGTGGCAAGCCTATTTCACAGATGAGTTCAAGTGATATTATCTCTCAAGTTTTATCACTACCAAGCAATACAAAAATGATGATTCTCTCCCCCATAGTGCGCGAAAAAAAAGGGACATTTGCTGATAAACTCCAAGACTTGCGACAAAAAGGCTTTGTCCGAGCGCAGATAAATGGTGTCATCACTCGACTTGATGAGGAAATAGAACTATCAAAAAGCAAAAAACACACGATAAAAGTTGTCATTGATAGGCTAACAAATACCGATGAAAACAAAACCCGACTTGCCCAAGCAGTAGAAAAAGCCCTAAATGAATCTTATGGCGAAGTAGAAATCGAATACACACTAGAATCTAAAGATTCTAAAGAGCAATCTAGCATTGCAGATTCTAGTGCAGAATCCAAGCTCGTGCATTATTCTGAACATTTTGCTTGCTTTGATTGTAAGGTGAGCTTTGAGCCGCTAGAGCCACTTAGCTTTAGCTTTAATTCCCCCAAAGGCGCGTGTGATATGTGCGGTGGGCTAGGTAGCACATATACGCTTGATATAAAAAAGATTTTAAACACTTCACTACCCTTGCTAGAGGGTGGCATAAAAGTCATTTTTGGCTACAATCGTAGCTATTATGCCGAGCTGTTTCGCGCTTTTTGCAAGGCAGAGGGGATAGATATAAAATCTAGCTTTGATGAGCTAAGTAAGCAACAGCAAGATTCTTTGCTTTATAACGGAGGCAAAGAGGTTGTGCTGGAATGGCGAGGGAGCAAGCTAAAGCGTGAGTGGAAAGGGATTTTAGCCATAGCACACGATATGTTTAGAGATGAGAGGGATTTGGCAGACTATATGAGTGAGAAGCCTTGTGGTGCGTGCAAAGCGCATAGACTAAAGCCAGAATCTCTAAGCGTAAAAGTCTCTAGCAAAGGCATCGGCGAAGTTATTGATATGCCCATAGAGGAGAGCTATGCTTTTTTTGCCAAAGAAGCAAACTTCACTCATCTAAATGCGCAAGAAAAGATGATAGCCGAGCCGATTCTAAAAGAGCTAAGAGAGAGGCTGTTTTTTTTGGTAGATGTGGGGCTAGGCTATCTTACTCTTGGTAGAGATGCACGCACTATAAGCGGTGGGGAGTCCCAAAGAATCCGCATAGCAAGCCAAATCGGTAGTGGGCTAACAGGTGTAATGTATGTGCTAGATGAGCCAAGTATCGGCTTGCACGAGCGCGATACTCTCAAACTCATAAAAACGCTTAGAAGCCTGCAAGAAAAAGGCAACACTGTAATCGTAGTCGAGCACGATAGAGAAACAATAATGAACGCAGACTTTATCGTAGATATAGGACCGGGTGCGGGCAATCGTGGAGGAGAGGTAATTTATAGTGGGGATTTGGGTGGAATGTTAAGCGCAAACACGCTTACAGCTGAATATATAAATCGCAAAAAAGATATTTTTTATCCGCAAAATCGTGCCCAAAAAGAGTGGCTAACTATCTCAAGCGTAACGATAAATAATATAAAAAATCTAAGCGTAAAGATTCCGCTTCGTAATTTTGTGTGTGTAACGGGTGTGAGTGGAAGTGGCAAAAGCTCTCTCATACTTCAGACGCTACTTCCCGTAGCCCAAGAGATTCTAAACAATGCTAGGAAAATCAAAAAATGCGATGGTGTAGAAATACTAGGGCTAGAGCATTTAGACAAGGTAATCTACCTAGACCAGACACCTATCGGGCGCACACCAAGAAGCAACCCCGCTACCTATACAGGCACAATGGACGAAATCCGTGCGTTATTTGCCCAAGTCAAAGAAGCAAAAATGCTAGGTTTTGGGGTAAGTCGCTTTAGCTTCAATGTCAAAGGCGGGAGGTGCGAGAAATGTCAAGGCGAGGGCGAAATCCGCATAGAAATGCACTTTTTACCAGATGTAATGGTAAAGTGTGATTTGTGTAATGGTGCGAAATACAATCCACAAACTTTATCAATCAAATACAAGGGAAAATCCATAGCTGAAGTGCTAGCGATGAGTGTGGATAGCGCGTGCGAATTTTTTGCCAAAATCCCTAGAATCTATCAAAAGCTAAAAACTTTGCAAGATGTCGGGCTTGGCTATATCCAGCTAGGACAAAATGCCCTAACGCTAAGCGGTGGCGAAGCCCAAAGAATCAAACTCGCAAAGGAGCTAAGTCGCAAAGACACGGGGCGCACGCTATATGTGCTAGATGAGCCAACTACGGGACTACACTTCGGCGATGTGGATAAGCTAACGCGTGTGCTTCATCATCTAGTCGAGCTAGGCAATAGTGTGATTGTTGTGGAGCATAATTTGGATTTAATCAAAAACGCTGATTATATAATCGATATGGGACCAGAGGGTGGGGCAAAAGGTGGCAAGGTAGTCGATAGTGGCAAGGTGGTAGATTTCATAAAAAACGCCAAAAAAAGTGGTAGCTACACAGCAAGATTTCTAGCGCAAGAGTTTGAATCCCAAAAATCTAAAAAATCCTAGATAATTACTAGATAGCAATAAATAACGATAAGCAGGTGTTTTTAGGTTTTAGAATCCAAAAGGTGGTTTATCTAGCTAAGCAAAAAATAATATCTCCGTTTTGGTAATTTTAAGGTTAGATTAAGAAATTTATAAAGATATTTTGATTGTTTGTCAAAAATGATATTTTCTACAAGAGTAGCAAAAAACATTGCAAATGGTAAAAGATTGCGTCATTTTTGGCAAGGATTTGTAAAAAATCAAGTTAGATTTGTCGTAAGCCTTTTTGGTGGATAGTGTAGGTGTAGGTGCACGATTTTGCTATGCTTTCATCGTGAGTGGCGATGATAAGCCCTGCTCTGTGATGGGAGATATATTCTTGCAAAGCGTTCATCACGCTTATTGCAGTGGTTTTGTCAAGATTACCCGTTGGCTCATCGGCATAGATTATGCGAGGTTTTTTTAGTAGCACGCGAGCGATAGATAGTCGCTGCTGTTGTCCGCCTGACAAATCAGCGGAGTTTTGGTGGAGAGTGTGGGCTATACCTAGATTTTCTAGTAGCTCCATATCAATAGGCTTTTGCGTGAGTGTCGCACTTACTTGGAGATTTTCTAGTGCGCTAAAACCGCGAAAAAGATAATGTGCTTGAAAGATTATGCCTAGATTTTCGCGCAGTAGTTTTAGTCGCTCATTTGGCTTTAGCGCGTAAATATCACTAGAATCTAGCAGTGAGATAGTGCCACTTTTTGGTGCTAGCATAGTGGATAGATTTGCTAGAAGTGTGGATTTGCCACTGCCAGATACGCCCAAAATAGCGATACTCTCTCCCTCTTGTAATTCCAAATCCACTCCCTCATATAAAAGTGTCTCAAAACTATGACTGACATTTTTCGCGCTTAGTAGCATTGTTTTTCCTTTGTATTTTAGTTTTTGATTTTCTAATCCTTGATATGTATCACGGTATCAAAATTATCATCAAGCACTTTTGATGATAGGATAAAAGATGGCGAAAGATTTGCCGAGTGTAAAATCGTGCTTTTTGCTTTTCTTGCATAATATTTCATAAGGGTTCGTTGCAAATATGGCTCAATGCTTGGATAAAACCAGCCATTGTTGCTTATCATCACTACGAGGTTTGGGCTATCAGCATATAGCTCTTTGCTCGTCCCCTCATAGCAAATGGCATTGCGAAATACACGCCTAAAAAGGCGAAAATCTTGTGGCACACTAGCAGAATCTAGCCCCTCATCAATCCCAAAAAACAGCTTCAAAAGTGGCTTTGCTAGAAAATCAGGCAGCGGCATTTTTTCGCCAAATGGAGCTAGAATCACTTTGTTTAGGATTTGCACATCGCCTTTGTAAATGATATAAGTGGAGTTAAAATTTGGCTTACTAAACGCTCCCAAGATGATAGCAATATCATCTGAAATGCTTTGTAGTTCCTCTAAAGTAGCGATTTGAGAATCTAGCACGATTGGCAGTATTGTTTCAGGCAAGATGATAGCTTTTTTGCCATTTGTTTTTGCTTGCTCAATGGTGCTAAATGTCGCTTCTTTTATCTCATCTAGTGCGCTTTTGCTCCATTTGAAATCTTGCTTAAAGTAGGTTTGGGCAAGGGCAAAATTTTCTCTTAAAAACAAATCGCTAGAATCTGTGCTAGATTTTGTGCCAAATTGTGAGTTGGATTTTGCGCTAGAATCTGTGCTAGTTTGAGTGTGCCTCCCTCCTAGTCCGCCTATGTCAAGTGCCAAAGCCAAACTTATCACACCAAAAAATCCTACGCAGATGCGGACACTAGGACGGGTATTAGAGAAGCGAGATTTTTTTGACTTTTTGGGGAAGTTTATATCACTTCTAAGCAAAGCTACTACTAGCGAAGCTACTCCCACAACAACAAATAAAAAATCCCACTCACTCACACCAAACGCGCTATATGCAAAAAAACTTTGTGGCACAAGCCAATCAAATCCAAAAGGGTGGATACTCCCCAAAATCATAAGTGTGAAAATCCTAAAAATGATATGTTTAAAAAAAAGCAATATCCAAAAAATCGCCCCAATGATAAAACCAATCCCAAGCCACACAAGAGGTATAAGAAAAGGAAATGGAGTGTAGCGAAATGAGAGCGCAATCCAATACAAAAGCAAAATCCCTGCAAAAAATCCAAAATAAAATCGTATCCTAACAGGTGCAAGCAGATAGCAAGCTATGCTAACAATCCCAAGCGCACTTAAGGCAATCACTCCAAAAATATTAAGCCACATAGACGCGCTATCACTAAAGCCACCACACACTTCCACAATCCCCACAAACGCATACAGCCACGCACTAAAGAGAATCCCAAAAATCAAACCATAATAATTTAGCAAAGCAAAATTTTGCCATTGGGATTTGTCAAATCGTACTAAAGAAAGCAAAGAAAGTTTGGGGATATTGGAGATAAAATCTAATTTGGAGTAAAAAAAATCTGCCATATTTTTAAAAATTTTGTAAGGAAGCAAATGTGGGGTGGAGGATTTTTTTGAGGAGTTGTTTTTTTTGTGATTTTTTTTCAAGGATTTTCCTTACAATTTTTTAAGTGAAAATTGATTTTTAAGTGAAAATAAGCTAGAATAATAGCCTTTTTTGGCTAAATTTCAAAATAAAATCCAAAAATAAAACCCCAAAATCTAAAAGTAAAATTTTGGCAGAATTGCTAAAAATACAAAATCAAAAAGAGTGGTGAAAAATGAATTATATTGATGCGGGCTTGATTGTTGTTATTGTCGTGTTTGGTTTTCGCGGTTTTGCAAATGGATTTATTAGAGAAGTGTGTAGCCTGCTAGGTATCCTTATCGGCGTGTATCTAGGCTCTATGTTTGCGATACCTGTGGGCGAAGTGCTAACCCAAATCCACGATTTTAATAGCAAAACCATTCATACTGTGCTTGGATTTTTTGTGGTGCTTGGCGTGAGCTGGATATTTTTTATGCTCGTTGCTTACGCACTTTCTAGGACTTTTACTTTTATGGGGTTGGATTTTGTAAACAAGACACTTGGTTTTGTTTTTTGCTCCGTAAAGACATTTTTTATTTTTAGCATTATTGCATATTGCTTATCTCAAGTGAAATTTATCGAAGAAAATGTCGGCAAAGTAGCACGAGAGAATAGTCAAATATACCTAAAAATGCTAAAAGCAGCGGAATTTGTTATACATTTTCCCATAGTCGATAGCGCAAAGCAAAATCTACCGCAAGTGCCTGAACCACTGCAAAATGTGCAAAAAAGCATAAAAGGCAAAAAATAGATTTTCTATGAAAGATTTGGGCGATAAAGCAAAATCTAAAGATTATAAAAAACTATAATCCAAAGAATCAAATGGCACAAAAAAAATAAAACAAACTAAGAAAGGTAAAGAAACAAGCAAAATGTTTGAAAACACTTATATCCAACAGCGAATCAAAAAAGCACATACTTTAAGAGAAAAAAACCTAAATCCTTATGCAAACGGCACAAAACGCACGATAACAAATGCAGAATTTCTACAAAAATATGCCTATCTAAAAACGCAAGAAACACAATCTAGACAAGAAACTGAATCTAGCAAAACACAAGATGAAATACAAAATGAAACAATAGTCGGGCGTGTGCGCTTTATCCGCCTTATGGGCAAAGCCTGCTTTATCAAAATCCAAGATGAAAGCGGCATTTTGCAAGCATATCTTTGCCTAAATGACTTAGATGAGACTTCGTGGGAAGTGGTAAAAAAGCTCCTTGAAGTAGGCGACATAGTGAGTGTAGAGGGATTTGGCTTTGTAACCAAAATGGGCGAGCTAAGTATCCACGCAAAAGGTTTTAAGATATTGACTAAAGCCATTGTGCCATTGCCAGAGAAATTTCACGGGCTAACAGATGTGGAGATTCGCTATCGTCAAAGATATGTGGACTTAATCGTAAATAGCGAAGTGCGAGAGGTTTTTAAACTTCGTAGCAAAATCGTTAGCCTTGTGCGGAGATTTTTTGAGGAAAAAGGGTTTTTGGAAGTGGAAACGCCTATGCTACACCCTATACCCGGGGGTGCAAATGCTAAGCCATTTATCACGCACCACAATGCGCTAGGTGTGGATAGGTATCTGCGAATTGCGCCAGAGCTGTATCTCAAGCGACTTATTGTAGGGGGGTTTGAAGCGGTATTTGAGCTAAATAGAAACTTTCGCAATGAGGGAATGGACCACAGCCACAACCCAGAATTTAGTATGATAGAGTTTTATTGGGCTTATCATACTTATGAGGATTTAATTGCCTTGACAAAGGAGTTTTTCTCCTATTTGCTAGAAAATCTAGGAATGAGCCAAAAAGTTCCTTTTTTGGATTCTAGTAAAGAATCAAATGGATATTTTGACACACAGAGTAATTCTAATGGGGGTGAGTCTAGCAATTTTGGTGGTGGCGATTCTAGCCAAAATCATAGCGAGGATTCTAGGGGTCAGTCTAGCTATATTGACTTTGGCAAATGGCAGATTTTGAGCTATGAGGATAGCTTGGAGCAAATCGGCGGGATTGCACGAGAGATTTTCACAGATGAGAAAAAACTACGCCAATACCTTGTAAAAAAGGGCGTAAAACTAGAATCAAATATGAGCTATGGCAAGCTACTTGATAGTGCGTTTAGCGAGTGTGTAGAATCTCATCTTATAAACCCTACTTTCATCACGCAGTATCCTATCGACATTAGTCCGCTTGCTAGGCGAAATGATAGCGATTCTAGCAAAGCAGATAGGTTTGAGTTATTTATCGGTGGCAAGGAGATTGCCAATGGATTTAGTGAGCTAAATGACCCGCTAGACCAGCTAGAGAGATTTCGCTCACAAGTAGCCCAAAAAGAAAAGGGCGATGAGGAAGCGCAGTATATGGACGAGGATTTTGTGTGGGCACTTGGCTATGGTATGCCACCCACAGCGGGGCAGGGCATAGGAATTGATAGGCTTGTTATGCTGCTGACAAACGCAAGGACAATCAAAGATGTGCTATTATTTCCTGCGATGAAGCCGATGAAAGAGGAGTTTGGCACAGAATCTAGCCAAGAATCAAATACAAAACCCAAAAAAGAAGATAAAAGCAAAATTTAAGGGGGTTTTAATAGCAAAAAGTTAAGTAAAGATTAACCAAAAATCTAACAAAAAGTGTGAAAATGTCGATTTGTAGTGCAGGGTTTTGCAAGATTAGCCTTGCGAAATTAGTATTGATTAGGATTAGCGCAAAATTTTAAGGCAATTCACCGCATAAAATAGCCAAAGCAACAAAACACAAGAACTCAAAATATACAAAAACTAAGGAGAGAAAATGCCCTACCACCTAGAATCCGCTGATAAAGATATATATGACTTACTACAAAAAGAACTTACCCGACAAAATCAACACCTAGAAATGATAGCAAGCGAGAATTATACTTTTCCAGCCGTTATGGAAGCACTAGGTAGTGTGCTTACCAACAAATACGCAGAGGGCTATCCAAGCAAGCGATATTATGGTGGCTGTGAGTTTGTCGATGAAGTCGAGTCTATTGCGATTGAGCGAGCAAAGAAGCTATTTGGCTGTGAGTATGCAAATGTCCAGCCTCATTCGGGTTCGCAAGCAAACGGTGCGGTTTATAACGCGCTTTTAAAGCCCTATGATAAGATTTTGGGAATGGACTTAAGCCACGGAGGACATCTCACACACGGTGCGAAAGTGAGCTCTTCTGGGCAGACTTATCATAGCTTTTCTTATGGAGTAGAGCTAGATGGCAAAATCAACTATGAAAAACTGGCAAATATCGCTTACGCAGTGAAGCCAAAGATTTTAGTCGCGGGATTTTCGGCATATACGCGCAAGCTAGATTTTGCTAAGTTTAGAGAGATTGCAGATGAGGTGGGGGCGATACTTATGGCAGATATAGCACATATCGCGGGGCTTGTAGTCGCAGGAGAAAATCCAAACCCATTTCCACATTGCGATGTCGTAACGACAACTACGCACAAGACTTTGCGAGGACCACGAGGGGGAATCATTCTAACAAACAATGAAGAAATCGCCACCAAGATAAACAAAAGTATTTTTCCCGGGATTCAAGGCGGACCGCTTATGAATGTCATAGCGGCAAAAGCGGTTGGATTTAGGGAAAATCTAAAGCCCCAATGGAAAGATTATGCTAAACAAGTTAAGGCAAATATTTCCAAAATGGCAGAAGTGTTAATAAATAGGGGGTATGATTTAGTCAGCGGAGGGAGTGATAATCATCTCATTTTGATGAGCTTTTTGACAAAGGATTTCAGTGGCAAAGATGCGGACATCGCACTAGGCAGAGCTGGAATCACGGTAAATAAAAACACCGTCCCCGGAGAGAAGCGAAGCCCTTTTGTAACAAGTGGTATCCGCATAGGCTCGCCCGCACTCACAGCGCGCGGAATGAAAGAAGCGGAGTTTGAGTGGATAGCGGGCAAAATCGCGGATATTTTGGACAATATCACAGATGAGAATCTCCAAAAGGCTACTTTGGCGGAGGTGAAGGAGCTAAGTTCTCGTTTTGTGGTGTATGACAAGGCGATATTTTAGGTTTTGTTAATATTTTGGTTTTACTAAGGATAGGCAATGACAGAAATGGATTTAAAACTCATCAAAATCCACACAGCGTTTTACTACAAAAAAATCGCTGGGTTAGGGCAAAAGATTCACTATAATGGCAGGCTTTTGTTTGATAAGTTTGAGCGCGTAGATTCTCTACTTTCAAGCCAACTCATAAAAGACCATTTCGCCCAAAAAATTATCGCTGCACATAGTTTGATTCTTCCGGGGGATAAGGTAGAAAATATCGTGTTTGATTACAACGGACGCGACCCAGAGAGATTTTATCACAAGGCACAGCTACTTTTTCGCGAAGAGGGGTTTATCAATTTCACAGCTTATAGCACCAAGACACCGGGACATCTTCACCTCTATATCCACAAAGGACACACTTCTTTGAGCGAGGGGCAAACGCTTGCTAGAATGCTTTCACTAAAACTTGGGCAAAAAACTCCTTTAGAATGGCGTGTATTTCCTAACAACGATTTACCAAAAGAATTTAATATTTTATCGTTGCCTTACGAAGTATATGCAAAAGAGCGCGGAGCTTCTTGGGCGAAACATCTTTAAACTATAAATAAGGAGTAAAAATGCAGAGAATCCAAACGCGCAGGAACGCAAAGGAGTAGTAGCAATGGATGAGAGAAATGAACTAAGCGAAATCCTGCTAGGCAACACGCGACAGAAGTCTTCTAGTGGTAAAAAAAGCATTATAATAGTGCTTATGGCGGTGGCTGTAATCGTGCTAGTAGCGTTTTTTATGTGGAAATTTCTAGGAGCAAATGAGGAAAAAATCTCAAAATCAGGCGATGGCACGATAGATAAAAGCATAGCTACACCATTTGAAAATGACTTTGGAAATCTTGGTGGCATAGATTTTGATGCGGGTTCTATTGATGATTCTCTCCTGAAAGGCATAGAGGGTATGCAAAACCCGCAAGAAGTGCCAAAACCAGATGAGGCAGAAACTTCTAGCCTAGATATGATAATCAATCGTCTAACAGGCTCATCACAGCAATCATCTCAACAGCCTACCCAAGCCGTAGCGCAAAATCCAGCTCCACAGCATACAAGCCAACAATCTCCACAAAAGCAAGCAACAGCTCAACCTCCTAAGCCTGCTAGCCCACAGCCACCACAAAATCTAAAACCACAGCAAGGCACACTTAGTGCAAATGGTGGTGCGCCAACGACAGGATTTTATTGGCAGCTTGGCTCTTTTAGCAAAGAGCCAAAGGCGGAGTTTGTCGCACTTGTCAAAAAATATTCCTATCGTATACAAAAAACTACAAATAAAAATGGACTAACCACTACTCGCTATCTGCTAGGTCCATATCCAAGTGAAGCGCAAGCTCCCACTAGGGAGGATGTTCAAAGGATTTTTAGCGAAAGTCCTATACGCGTTTTTATCCCTTAGTCCTTTTATGACCCTTTCATCTAGCGGTCAAGGATACTACCCTTTCTAGGTAGTTACGAAAGTTCGAATCTTTCAAGGGTCGCCATTTAATTCTTTTTAATAGTTTTTCTGCTTAACACTTCTCTTTGTATTTTTCTAGTTTTTACCGAAGTTTGTCAATGTGTTTAAGAATTTTTGTGAGTTTTTGTAGGGATTTTTGTGTGGATAAAAAATGAAGTAAAAAAGTATGGTGCGGAAGAGAGGACTTGAACCTCCATGCCTTGCGGCGCTAGATCCTAAGTCTAGTGCGTCTGCCAATTTCGCCACTTCCGCATAAGAAAGATAAAAAATAAAGTTGCTATTCTACCTAAAGAATGTTTAAAAAATCCTAAATATTTTGCAACTTTTTGCAGAAATTATCAACTCACTAGCATATTTTTTGCACTTTTTTGTGTCTTTGGCTTAATTTGCTTATATCTGTGCTTTTTTAAGATTTTTATTTATTAAATTTTTAGGTGGCATAATATGAGATTTATTAGTTTTTCTTGCTAAAAATACCTTAGACAAGGTTTACACAAGTCATTTTTAGCACTTTCTGCAAGCAAGTGCTAGTCTATCGTGGAATTAAATTTAAAACTCATTCAAAGAAAAATCACAATTTGGTAGCAAATATAATATGATTAGATAGTAGTAGGCGAGGTTTTATCTATCGTGTTTGTGCTAAAATATTTTGCTAGATTTGAGGTAGAAAAATAAAAAAGAGGAAAGGATAGACACAGAAAGAAAAATGGTGTCAAGGGGGAGACTTGAACTCCCGACCTCCGGCTTATGAGACCAGCGCTCTAAACCAGCTGAGCTACCCTGACAACAAGCCCAAAATTATAGGCAAAATGGACTTAAAAGTCAAGTATTTTGCACTAGATTTATTGCTTGCATTTTTGTAGCAATGCCATTAAAATCTTGCGACACAAAAATATCGCATAAGTATTGCTATACAAAAATACTATGCAAATATCACTCAAATATTTACACTACAAAACAACGCTACACAAAAGCGCAAAATCCCAAAAATCGACACTTCCAAAATCACTATTTCTGTAAAAAATAACTCAAAAAAAAAATAACTCAAACTTTTTTTATAACGCAAGCCCTACAACGCAAAATCCTCTAGCACAAAGTCAATGTAATTTCCACATTCTGCCCCCACCTTTGCGTCTATGCAGATAATCTTGCGCTTTGGGATATATTTGACTAGCTTTACGCAATCTTTGGGCAAATATATCCCATCTGCCTTTGCGAAAATCCCCTCTTTTATCTCGCGCAGGCTTGTGGATTCTAGTAGGCTTACAAGTCCCAAGTGTGAAGCAAAATCTATAAGTTCTTTTAGCTTGCCTTTGGGGGAGAGATGACTAAAAAGTAGCGCGTCTGCGCCATAAACAAGAGCTTGCAAAACCTGATATAAGCAGATAAAACAATCCTGCACGATGATTAGCGCGTCTGTATAGTGCCTTAGATAGCTTATGCACTCTAGTCCCTCTGCTCGCGGGTTTGCCCTACTATCGCGTGCGATGTCTAGGACAATGATTTTGGCATTTTGGGATTGCAAATTCGCCAAATCTACAAAGCTAAATGCTTGCACCCTCAATGTTTTTGGCATTTGCTTTGTATCGTTTTTTGGGCTGTTTTTGCTTGATTTTCTTAAATCTATAAGTGATTTTGTGGGCGTGGTTTCAAATGATTTTGAAAGCGATAGCGTGGGGAAAATCTCTCTAAAACGCGGTGGGTATGGATTATATGATAGGCTTCGTCCTAGCAAATCAAAAGGCAAAATCTCTTCTTGGGATTTTATCATCGCTTCCAAAAACGGCATAGAATCCGCATTAAAACTTTGGCTAAAATTTTGATTAAAATTTGCGCCAAAACTTTCGCTAAAATCTCCCATAAAACTTCCCAAAATCTTATGATGTTTATTCTTGCGCTTTGTCTAAATATGCTCTAAAATCTCTGCTAAATCACGATTTTCAATCACAACATTCGCGCTTTTTTTTAGCACTTCTTTGGCACAAAAAGCCACCCTTACACCAGCATAAGCAAACATACTTATGTCATTTGCCCCATCACCTACCACCATAGTGCTAGATTCATCTATTCTTAGTAGATTTTGGACTTTTTTTAGCATTATACCCTTAGAATCGCTAAACATCATTTCCCCTCCTACTTGCCCGCTTAAATAGCCATTTTTCGCGTGCAATATATTGCTAAAATCCGCCTCTAGTCCGAGAACTTTGGCAAAATGCCTAGTTGCAAGGCTAAACCCACCACTAAAGCACACTACGATGATTCCGCGCTTTTTTAGTGATTGCACGCATTTTTTTGCGCCATTCATCAAAGGCAGATTCTCGCATATCTCTTTTACCCTAGATTCACTCATTCCGCGCAAAAATTCCACTCGCTTTTGCAAACTCTCAAAAAAATCTAGCTCGCCAGACATTGCACGATGTGTGATAGCACTCACTTCATTTCCTACACCAAAATCTTTTGCTAGCTCATCTATGGTTTCGCCATCCATTAGCGTAGAGTCAAAGTCAAACACGGCTAGTTTTAGCCCTTTTGACGAAATCCTACTAGAATCCATTTTGCTTCCTTAAAGTTTTGTAGATTTTTGTGCTTGTTTGTTTGGTGTTTTTAGGCGTGGTTTTTATGCTATCTTGCAAAATTTTGCAACTATACTAGAGTAGCTCTAGCACGGCTTGTGCGTGTCCTTTTGCTTTGACATTATAAAGTGCGTGGAGGATTTTGCCATTTTGCACGACAAAAGTTGAGCGGATAATCCCTTGCACTTCTTTGCCATACATCATTTTTTTGCCATAGGCAAAATAAGAGCTAGCCACACTTTTATCACTATCGCTTAGGAGGATATGGGCTAGGCTATATTTGTCGATGAAGTTTTGATGAGATTTTGTGCTATCAGGGCTTATGCCGATTACTACGGCGTTTTTGGCAAGAAAATCGCTTAAAAGATTGCTAAAATCTTGGGCTTGTATGGTGCAGCCTGAAGTGTTGTCTTTGGGATAAAAATATAGCACAATGATTTTACTACCAAAATCTTGCAAGCTAACTTTTACGCCTTGTGCGTTTGGCAAGCTAAAATCAGGTGCGCTATCGCCTGCTTGAAGTCTAGGGCTTTTTGTGCTAGTTTTTGTGGATTCTGCCATAAGTTGTCCTTTGTCGAAGTAAATTTGTGTAAAAAATTGCAAACAAAAATGCCAAAGATTTTGGCAAAATCCGCATTATAGCAAAAGTTTGATAATTTTTCTTGGTGGTTTTTGTTGTTGTTTGTTTGTGTGGTTTTGCTACAAAAAGGCAAATGATATTATTTTGTCTATTTTGTCAAAATCTTGCTATAATGCTAGCCCAAACTAAAAGCCTGTCTTATCTATGGGAAATCTACAAAGAAGTTTTTGCTTAAAAAGATTTAAGAGATTTGCAGATAGAAATGCAGTTTTAATGCAGGCTTTGCTAAATACTACACACGGAGACTTAAAAATGCAAAATCAAAAAAATCTAGTCAAAAAAACTTCTACAAAATCAACCTCTACAACCTCCTCTAAAAAAACCACCAAAACAATAGCAGAATCTAGCACCAAAACTTCGACAAAATCTCCAAAATCCACCCAAAATCTAATCATCGTAGAATCTCCAGCAAAGGCAAAAACTATCAAAAATTTTTTAGGGCAGGGCTATGAAGTCATCGCTTCAAAGGGGCATATCCGCGATTTGCCAAAGTTCTCTTTTGGAATCAAAATAGAAAACAAACACTTCACACCACAATACACCATAGATGAGGGACACAAAGACACGATAGCGCAGATAAAGGCCCTTGCCAAAAATGCAAAAACCACCTATATCGCTACCGATGAGGATAGAGAGGGTGAAGCCATAGGCTATCATATCACTCAAGCACTTGATTCTAGCAAGCCACTATCTAGCTACCCTAGAATCGTATTTCACGAAATCACAAAAACAGCTATAAGCAACGCTCTAGCTAGCCCGCGAGAAATCGATATGGACAAGGTAAATGCCCAGCAAGCAAGGCGATTGCTTGATAGAATCGTAGGATTTAAGCTAAGTGGGCTTATCTCTAGCAAAATCTCAAAGGGACTATCCGCAGGGCGTGTCCAATCCGCCGCACTAAAAATCATCGTAGACAAAGAGCGTGAAATCCGCGCATTTATCCCACAGGATTTTTTCACTATTAGCGCGGTATTTGATAGTGTAGAATCCGAGCTAGTCATATACAAAGGCAAAAAACTACAAAAACTAGATATTAGCTCTCAAAGCAAGGCAGATGAAATGCTAGAGCACCTAAAAAGCTCAAGCTACACCATAGCCCAAATCACGCGCAAAGAAAAGAAAGTATCCACTCCGCCACCATTTATGACTTCTACACTTCAGCAGGCTGCTTCATCAGGCTTAAGCTACTCGCCTACGCGCACGATGAGTATCGCCCAAAGACTATATGAGGGTGTCCAAACAGACAAAGGCACGATGGGTGTCATCACATATATGCGGACAGATAGTCTAAATATCGCAAAAGAAGCCACACAAGCCGCTAGAGCGCACTTAGCAAAAGTCTATGGCGATAAATATGTCCCACAAAAACCCAAAATCTACACAAGTAAATCCAAAGGCGCGCAAGAAGCCCACGAAGCGATACGACCTACAAATATTGATTTTACTCCGCAAATCGCTAAAGGCTACCTAAAACCCGATGAACTAAAGCTCTACACCCTCATTTACAATCGCTTCTTGGCTTCCCAAAGTGAAGACGCGCTATATGAAACCCAAAGCGTTAGCTTTGCGACAAAGACTAGCCCAAGTGAAGTTAGTGAATTTCGCGCAAATGGTAGGAAGCTAATTTTTGATGGATTTTATAAAATACTAGGCAATGAGGATAAAGACAAACTTTTGCCAGATTTGAAACAAGGAGAGGAAATAACTCCAAGCAAAATCACTGCTAGCAAGCACACCACCGAGCCACCTGCGCGATATAGCGAGGCAAGCCTTATCAAAACGCTAGAATCACTTGGTATAGGGCGTCCTAGCACTTATGCCCCCACAGTTAGCCTGCTTGTAAATCGAGAATACATATCTATACAAAATCGCGCACTTATCCCGCAAGATAGTGCGTTTAGCGTGATAGAGCTATTAGAAGCGCATTTTAATGAAATAGTAGATAGTGCCTTTAGCGCGGGAATGGAAGAAAAGCTAGATTCTATCGCTCTAAAAAATGCTTCGTGGCAAGAAGTGCTGTGGAATTTCTATGAGCCTTTTATCGCTAAAATCGAGCAGGGCAAAACAAATATCGCAAGCCAAAAGCTAGCCAAACCCACAGGAGAATCCTGCCCACAATGTGGCAAAGAACTCATCGTGCGAAAATCACGGTATGGGGAATTTGTAGGGTGTAGTGGCTATCCAAAATGCAAATACATAAAAAGAGAATCTAACGATTTGGGAAGTGCTATCGGTGAGGCAAGCGAAGCAAATGGAGTGTGTGAGAAATGTGGCAAACCAATGGTAAAAAAGATGAGCAAAAGAGGGGAGTTTCTAGCGTGTAGTGGCTATCCAGCGTGCAAAAACGCTAAGTCACTAGGCGAAAAAAAGGAAGCAATCGCACTAGAGGGCATAGCCTGCCCAGAATGTGGCAAAGAATCTATCGTGCAACGAATGGGGAGAAGAGGTGCTTTTTATGGTTGCAAAAACTACCCAAAATGCAAATTTACTTCCCCACTAAAGCCTACAAACACTAAGTGTCAAAAATGTGGCAACATAATGGGTGAAAAATCCCTAAAAAGTGGCGAGTTTTTGGAATGCTTGAAGTGCAAAAATAGGGTAGAAATTTAGCAATAAGCCCAGGCAGATTTTCTTTAAAAAACATTGCGGACTTTCTAAGAAACCCTTTGGCTTCTTTAGTAAAACAAGGCAAAGCCGCATTTTCTTTAGTAATCCATACGCCACACCGTCATTGCGAGATTTTACTAAAGAAACTTCACTTCGTTTGTTTTGCGTAGCAAAATCGTGGCAATCCAAAATGAAGCACCATTAGTGCGGACAATGGATTTGCCGAGAGAATTCACTTCGTTCATTCTCTTACAATGACGGAAGGCATTGTCATACTTAAGGGCGTAGCCGAAGTATCTCAAAAAAGATTCCAAATAGATTTTGCAAATCTATGCCTTTTTCTATGCTTTTTGCAATCTCATTTGATTCTTTGAGATATTTTGCCTGTGCTTAAATATGGCAGCGGAAAATGAGCAGGCAAAATCTAGTATTTGTTATCTTAAGCGCAAGCTAAGTATCTCAAGTAGAATCAAGTAGAGATATTTCACTTTCAAACCTCAAATATGACAAAATGACTACACACTTGTGCTCTATGCTTGCACATTTACACTTACACCCCCGCTTACTTGCACGCCTACACTCCACTACTCAAACTCCGCTTTTTATTCATTTTTCATTTATTTTCTTGCATTTTTGTGTGTCTTTATGCCAAAATCACGGCTTAAAAACCCAACTTAAGGAAGCGCAAAAATGTCAAATGCAATAAAGCCCTTGATACCCACACGCGAGCTACTGACTATCGGGCGGTATTTCAAAGCTAGATTTGGCGAGCGAGTGAGAAAGATTCCTATATCTTTATCTGGCTTTACTTGCCCAAATATTGATGGTAGCAAATCAAAAGGCGGGTGCATTTATTGTGATAATGCGAGCTTTTCGCCTAGCTTCATAAAAGTGCAAAATCCCACTCACAAATCCACCACAAAACCCACTGCAAGTCTTACTCAAACCAAAATCCCGCCCACAACAATGCACTTCGCACTAGAATCAAACCCGCTACTAAAAACACAGCTAGAGGAGCTAGAGGAGCAGTTTTTGTGGCACACAGAGTTTCACAAGCGCAAGTTTGGCGTGCAAAAATATATGGTGTATTTCCAATCTTTTAGCAACACTTATGCCCACCCGCGCACGCTAAAGGCACTATGGGATAAAGCACTTAGCTTTGATGGTGTAGTGGGGCTAAATATCGGCACGCGCGTAGATTGCGTAGAAAATAGTGTGCTAGAGATATTGGGCGAGTATGTGAAAAACGGCAAAGAAATATGGCTAGAGTATGGAGTCCAAACCGTATCAGAGCACACACTAAATCTCATAAATCGCGCTCATAGCATAGAGGGCGTGCAAGAGCTATTTACACGCACTCGCAAAAAAGGCATAAAAATCTGCGCTCATCTCATCTATGGACTACCAAATGAGGACAAAGAAATGATGCTAACCTCCCTAAAAACCACGCTAAAATGGGGAATAGACGCACTAAAAATCCACCCGCTCTATGTCATAGCAGGCACACAGCTAGCAAAAATGTATGAAGCGGGGAAGTATGAACCTATTGATTTGGACTCATATATAGAACTAGTCGTGCACTCTATCGCGCTTATCCCTAGTGAGATTATCATTGAGCGGGTAAGTGCTGGGGCGCATATAGATAGCCTGCTTGCGCCAAAATGGTGCTTTGACAAAAATATTCAAATGCGACTTTTGCGTGAGAGACTGCTAGAAATAGGTATAGAGTATTAGCAAGCGCAAAAGCTAGCAAATATGAAAGCTAGCGGGCGTGAAGCACACTAGTAAGCGTGAAAACTAGATATACTTGAGGTTTGGCACAAACCGAAGTGCCCTCCTTGTAAGTGAAGTGCAAGCAAAAGTGAAATATCTTTACTTGATTTTGTTTATGGATTGCCACGCAAGTCTTGCGACTTGCTCGCAATGACGACAAGAATAGAATGCGGATTACTAAAGAAACTCTGCTTACGGTTAAATATGGCAAACTAGATTTATGACAAAAATTGGCTTTGCAACAAACTTTTAGCCTTTTTTGTCGCTAAACCACCCTTTGATTTTGCTTATCGCTTCTTCAAATACATTGCTATATGGTTCACTAGCGATTCCAAAGCTAGAATGCAGTTTTTCTACTAGCTCTTTTTGCTCGGTGTTTAGCGAGGTGGGGTAGGTGATTTTGACTTGGGCGATTAGCCTACCTTTGCGTGAGGAGTTTACTTCTTTTATCCCCTCTCCTGCGAACATAAACTGCTCTTTATCTTTGGTGTTTGGTGGGAGGTTTAGCTCTAGATTTTCGCCACGCAAAGAGGGGATAGGGATTTTCGCTCCTAATATGATTTGTGTGAAAAACACAGGCACTTCTATATAAATATCACTTCCGTGTCGCAAGAAATGCTCATCTTCTTTGACATAAATCACTAGATACAAATCCCCTCTACGCCCGTTTTTTAGCTCATTGCCTTTGCCACTAGCGCGTAGCCTCATCTCATCATCGACACCTGCTGGGACATCTATGTCAAAGTCTTGCTTCTCTATGCGGAATCCCTCGCCCTTGCACTCTTTGCAGGGATTTGTGATGACTTGTCCTTCGCCTCTGCATTTAGGGCAAGTCTGCCCTATCGCCATAATCCCGTGCCTGCTAAACACCTGCCCTCTGCCCCCGCACTCTTTGCACTGCTCGACTTTACCTCCCTCGCTTCCGCTACCATTGCAGGCTTTACAGGATTTTTTATAGTGTGTGGATACTTTTTTCTTACACCCAAAAACCGCTTCTTTAAATGTCAAGTCAAGTCTGTCTATAAAGTCCGGGCTGTATTTCTCATCGCTTCTACTTCGTCCTCTGCCACCGCCAAATCCAAACGCCTGTCCAAATATGCTTCCCAAATCATCAAAAATCGAGCTAAAATCCGTCCCGCTAAATCCAAAGCCCTGCTGCTCTAGCCCGTCCTTGCCGTATTTATCATAGATTGCGCGTTTGTTGTCATCGCTTAGCACTTCATAGGCTTCATTTATTTGCTTAAATTTCTCTTCAGCTGCTTTGTCATCTGGATTTCTATCGGGGTGGTATTTTAGAGCCATTTTGCGATAGGCTTTTTTGATGATTTCTTTGTCCCCCGTGCGCTCAATCTCTAAAATCTCATAATAATCAAAACTCTCCATTTATGCTCCTAAAAAAAAATTTCTAAAAGGCAATATTTAGCTTTAGCGTGCCACCATAGGAATAAAGATTTTGCGTTATTTTGCCATTTGCCACCACAGATAGTTTCACGCTCCTATTTAGCCTAAAATCTACCCCAACCAAAAGTAGCCCAAAACTGCGGTATTTTGTATCGTGCATCATTATTTCTATTTCGCCGTATTCATCGACATTTGCCACGCGCAAAAGCGGGTCGTTGTTTTCTGCACCGATAGTTTGCCGAAATCTAGGCGTAATGAAAAAATATACTCTATCATCGCCTAAATACTGCCGAAAGTGCGCACCTAGCTCAATATGTGAGTGCAAAGAATAATTTGGCAAACTCACGCCTTGCTTTTCGATAGCAAAAAGGCTAGCAATGCTAAATTTTCCATAAGGTTCAATAAAGCTACCTTTGCCTAGCGAAAAAACAAAGCCATAAGAGGCATTAAAATTTGTCGTGCTTGAAGAGATAGCTTTATCAAGCCCGCTAGAATCTAAAAAATTAAAACTTTGGGCAAATCTAGCTTGCAAATGGTGTGCATCGATGAAATTATCTGTGTATGCGCCAATAATAACTGTGTGTGCTTTTGTATTGTTTATCTCTCTATTAAGCGCAAATGTGTTATTTGTCGTGCCATTGAGCGCGAAATCATTAAACACATAGCTTGCAAAACCGCCTACGCCATATCGCTCTACTAAGCCATCATAGCTAAATGTCGCCCCGCCGTAGTTTTGCGTTACGGAGTTGCCACTATCGCTTACTCTTATTTGCCCGCCAAACGCGCTTATATTTACATTGTGCTGTGAGTCAAAGCGAGTGTTGTAGCGATGAGTGAAAGTAGAGTAAGAATCAAGTGTGCTAGAATCGATATAGGTAGAATCTCTAAATGGATTTTGAAGTGGATTTTGATTTTGCGTGGAATGTAGTGGGTTTGGTAGCGCATTTGGCGAGGTGCTTTGTGGTGTGTTTGGCGTGGTTTGAGCTTGGAGTGGGACAAAGCCAAATGCCAAAAGCGCAACAAACACACGAAAAAATAAAGTGCGAAAAAGGCAAGCACGCAAAAAGCAAAAATAATCATAGCGCGAAATCAAAGAGGGGATAAACGCAACAAAACGCATAAAAGTCCTTTGCATAAAAAGTCTTTTTGTGGGATAAAAGAATTTAGCAATATTTTGCTAAAATACTTGCGCGATTTTAGCAAAATATTCTTACAAAATCTTTACAAAGATGCTTAAACGAGCAAAACAAGCAAAATAAGGAGAATCCAAATGAGTAGCAAAGAGCTAAAAGATTTTAGTCTGTGGTGTGATTTTGTGGAGAGGGAGTTTTTGGAGTGTGAGTTTGGCAGGCTTTTGGAGCAGAGCAAGTTTGTAGGAGCTACGAGCAATCCTAGCATTTTTGCTAGTGCGATTGGCACTTCGGGGGCGTATAAAGATGATTTAGAAAGGCTAAAGGGCAAAAATGCCAAAGAGAAATACGAGAAGCTAGCTATCACAGACATCGCACTAGCAGCAGATAAACTAGAGCCTTTGTATCGGGTGAATAAGGATTGTGGGTTTATAAGCATAGAGATAGACCCTATGCTATGTGATGATGTGAGTGCGAGCGTGAGCGAGGGGAGGCGACTATATGAGAGTATAGGCAAAGAAAATGTGATGATAAAAGTCCCTGCCACACAAGCGGGATATGTCATAATGGGCGAGCTAGCAAAAGCAGGAATCCACATAAATGCTACGCTGATTTTTAGCCAAGAGCAAGCGAGGCAATGCGCTATCGTGCTAAATGAGAATCTGCGCAATGATGCTAGAGGAGTGATAAGCGTGTTTGTTTCGCGATTTGATAGCGTGGTAGATACAAGCCCACAAGCGCATTTGATAAAATCTTGCTTTGTGGATTCTTTTGCGCATTTGCTTGATTTTAGGGAATCTAGCGCAAAGTCTAGTGCGGATTTCGCACCCTGTCCAGCACTTGGCGTGCTAAATGCCTTTGCGTGCTATGATGAGATAGAACAGGTAGCAAATCCACATATCCGCACGCTATTTGCCTCCACAGGTGCGAAGCTAGAGGGGCTGCCTAAGGATTATTACATTACCAATCTTGTAGCACCTCATTGTGTAAATACCGCGCCTTTGGCTACGATTGAGGCATTTTGGGAGCGGGCTAATAGCGCAAATGGGGTTGAGAGGATTTTTAGGTGGCAGAGCGAGCAATGGAGTGGGCAAGGTGGCAAGCAAGTAGGAGGGCAGGGCAAAAAAGCCCTAGAATCTATCGCAAAGCTAAATCTAGGTGGAAAAAGTCTAAGCCAAATCCAAAATGCACTTTTATCAAATGGCTTGCAAGCGTTTAAAGATGCTTTTTTGCAAATGCTAAAAGGGCTAGAAAATAGATGAGTGGGATATAAAAACGATTCTACAAAACAATGCAGAATCTAGTAGATATATTTCGCTAACGCTCAATACGACAAAGAAAGATTAGTAAGCAAAAAACTAGCAAAAAATCTTTCTCAACCTATCCTCAAAGTCCTCAATCGGCTCTAAGTCTTTTAAATTTAAAGTAAGTTTGAAATTTGCTTGATTGTGCGGATTCATCGCTACGATTTGCTTTTGCTTATCATCGACATTAAGATAAAATTTTCTTGTCTTGTGATTGTAGATTTTCTCTCCACTGATGATTTTAAAAAACGCCGCTTTCGCGCTCAAACCCACACAAATAATGTATTTGCAATTATAATTTGGATTTATGCCATTAAATTGAAATGTATCGTTTTTTAGCCCCTTTCGTGCGGTTTTAATCTCAATTTTTGTGCCATCAATTAAGCAAATATCAAATTCATCGTGAATTACCTCGCCAAAATCTTGCATTTGCAAACCCAAATCTACAAACACCATTTTTACAAATTTTTCGCCAATTTGCCCAATAGCGTTTGCCTCAAATTCGTTGATTTTATCAAAGATTCCACTTTCTTTAAATTTGGCTAATTCTGCGTATTTTTCCTCAATTAACCCCCTTAGCATTGCGTTTAGATTCATCGGGCAAATCCTTTGTCTTCCAAAAGCTGAAAAATATGGCTTTTGCCAATGTGATAGCAACCATTTGTCGCTTTTGTCGAGTAGTGTAGCCAATCAGCACTTCTAAAAAGCCTATCTAGCTCATCTTTGCGGGATAAATCATTATAGATGATAGCAATTCCGCTTTTGTATTTAACCTTTTCAAAGCTATCCACGACTGCATTTTGCTTGAAAAAAGTCGAGCTTAGATAAAAATCCGCCTTTTTGTTAAAAATCCACTCTTTGCCACATTCTCGATTTTTTGCTAGGCTTACGGTTACAACCTTTAGAATCTCGCTAAATGGCTCTTTGCCACTATCTTTATACCAGCTAAATTCGCTTCTTTCGCTTTTGTGATTTTTGCTATAAATTTGAAAGCAGCAATGCACATCAGCGTCCTTGCCACTAGGCGTATAAAAGCTATTTTTAGGCAAGACTTCCTCATAGAGCAAATGCAGATTTTGTGGCACTCGGTAGCGAATCGAGCCTTTGCCCAGACTTTGAAAAAACATAGGCAAAATAAAGGCGATAAAATCCGCATTTTGTGCGTGCTTGATAAATTCTAACGCCAAAACACCGCGATGCCCAAAAGGTGGATTGCCAATGACGATAAAGGGCGCACTTGGCAGCGCATAGCTTAAAAAATCGCTTTGTATCGTGCCAAATTCTGTGGGTTTTATGTCAATGCCGATTGTGTTATCTCGTGGTAAAAGGTTAAAAAACGCGCCATTGCCGACACTTGGCTCAATCCAACAAAATTTCGTCAAATCTTCTTTTTGCCCCACGATTTGGCAAAATTTATCAAAGAGTTGCTTAGCAATTTCTGGCTTGGTAAAGTATTCATCAAATTTATTTTTGGCATTATCTTTCATCAAATTGCCATTTGTGTATTTAAATGCCTTATTCATTGCTAAAGCCTTTTATCATAATCGCGCTTGCCTCAAATCGTGCTATCTCAAAACCTAGCGCAAAATCTAAAAAATGCTTTTTAGATTTTGCCACCTCATTGCGCGGGGATAAACGCACTCTCATTTGTCGTAAAGATTCTGTTTTTATATTGGATTTGGTTTGATTGCATAGATTCTTCAAAATATCGCTTAAACCCGCGCTCATATAGCGATAACCCAAACTCCACCCCTATGCAAGTCGCATAGCTTACCCAATCATACTGCAAGTCGCTATTTAGTAGCGTGGCGTATTCATTTAGCTTTTTATCACTCTCTCCTATGGCATTTACTACAAAAAAGTTTCGTCTGCTTGATGGCATACTAAGCTGTAAAATCGTGGGGTTAAAATTCACTTGCGTGGATAGAAATCGCTTAGGTGCGCGTGCGGAGTAGCGGATTTGGGATAGTAAAAGCCCGCTTTTGGAAGCAGAAGTGTTTAGCAAAAGATTTTGTCCTGCGAAGTAGGGGGCTTCTTGGGGGAGCATTCTAGTGAAGTTTGAAGCGTCTTGGTTGTTTATGGTGCGCTGTCTAGTTGGGTTTAGGTTGTAAGTATTAAAGAGATTTGTGAGGTATAAGCCGATTTGGCTATCATCGCCGTATTCTACCACGCGAGCGTCTCTCATCAGTGGCAGTAGCATATCAAGCTGTTCTTTGTAACTGATTCCACCAAAGTATAGATTTCTAGGTGTGCTTCTAGCTATGCGTTCTTTGTTTATCGTAGGCACATAAGTAGGATAAGAAATCCACACGCTATCGATTAGATTTTCTACGCCTTGCTGGCTAAGTATAGCGATGACTAGGTGAAAATTGCCTTGTTTTATCCTGTCATAGTGGGTTTTGAGATTGCGACTACTCTCATCGACACTATCAAACATCTCAAACTCATAGTCTATGCCTCTAGCGATGAGGTAAGCCAAAATCGTGTTGGAGATATTTACAGAGTATCGCCCTACAAGTTGCTTTGGGATAAGTAGTGCTACTTTAAACGCACTTCTTTTGCTTTTTTTTAGGATTTTGTCATCTTCATAATAGTCATCGCTCAAAGCCTCTTGGATTTGCTGATTTTGAGCTATTTGCGCTGATTTGGCTTGCTTTGCTGATTTTGTGGTTTGCTGTTGTGTTTGCGCTTGTTGTGCTTGCTGGAGTGCTGCCCTTATGGGTCTTTTTTTGGAGGAGTTTAGTGCACAGCCCGTGAAAGCAAGCAAGATAAGGATACAAAAAAACGCGTATAAAAAGTTTTTGGGCTTAAAATGTGTGAAGTGTGCAAAAAGTGTAGAATGTCTAAAAGGTGCAAGTTGTGTAAAGTGTGCAAAATGTGTAAGGGGTGCGAAGTGCGTGAAATATGTGAAGCGGGATTTTTTCATAGATTCTCCTTAAATCAAGTAAGCACCAAAAGCGCGTTAAATGCTAAGCCTAAAAGTGTATCGCCCTAAAGCATACACTAAAAAAATGTGGCAAAAAATGCAAAAAATATGAGCAAGATTTTGTTTTATTTTGTTTTGGGCAAGATTTTGCAATCATATCACATTTTACCCAACACGGCGATAGTTTAGTGCTTCTAGCAAGTGGGATTTTCCTATCTCTTCTTTAGCGTCCAAATCAGCAATAGTGCGCGATAATTTCTTTAGCTTTTGGATACTTCTATGCGATAGACTAAATCTCTGTGCTGCTTGCAAAAGTAGCCTTTGAGATTCCTCACTAAGCGTGCAAAACTCCTCTATTTCTTTCTCATTTAGCTTGCCATTTGCGTGGCTTTGCCCGCGCTTTATTTGTGCTTTATATGCGCCAAACACCGCTTCTTGCATTTGCGCAGAAGTGATACTTGGCTTTGCATCTTGCTCATTTTCTTGCATTTGTATAAACATATCGATTCTATCCAAAAACGGCTCACTTAGTCGCGCTCTATACGAGGCGATTTCTTTTTGTGAGCAACGGCACTCTTTGCTTAGGCTTAGTAGATTTCCACAAGGGCAGGGGTTTTGCGCACCGACAAAGAGAAACGAAGTGGGGTAAGCGATTTTGCTATGCACGCGTGAGATGACAAGCTCGTTGTTTTCTAACGGTTCTCGCAGTGCTTCTAGCACTTCTTTTGAGAAATGAGGCAACTCATCAAAAAACAAGATTCCATTGTGGGCTAGGGCGATTTCCCCCGGCTTTGCTTCACTTTGCGTAGCAGAGCCTAGTATGGAGGATTTGGACGCGCTTTGGTGTGGATTGCGGAATGGTCGCAGTGGCGAGTAGGTGGCTTTTTGTCCGCTTATGGCTTGGAGGCGCACGCATTGTATGATTTCGCTTAGACTCATCGGTGGCAGGATTTCGCGCATTCGCTTTGCTATCATACTTTTGCCACAGCCCGGTGAGCCCTCAAAGATGATATTGTGCATACCGCTTGCTGCGATGAGTGCGGCTCTTTTGGCGATTTCTTGTCCTCTCACTTGGGCAAAATCACTGCTAAAAATTCGCGTGTGATAAAACTCCTCGCCATTTATGTTTATAGAAGCAAAATCTAGGCTTTTTGGCTTTGGCATTGACTCTGTGCTATCATCTTGCAAATCTGCGTTTTGGATAAGCTCGAGTGCGTCTTTTAGGCTACTAGCATAAAAAAGCCTAAGATTTGGGATATGACAAAAGAGATTTTCCCCTTCTTTTGGGACGATGACTTTTGCGTTTGGGTAGAGTAGAGATACTTCTAAAAGTAGTGGATAGATAGCTTCACTATGTCGTATCTCGCCATCAAGCCCTAGCTCCCCAAAGGCAAACCATTTTTGCTCCTCGCTAGCGTTTGTGCCTTGCTTTTGCAGGGCGATAAGTAGGGCGATAGGCAAGTCAAAGTGGCTACCAGACTTGGCTATGTCAGCAGGGGAGAGATGCACGGCGATTTTTAGCGGTGGGAAAGTGAAGTTTATGTGGTTTAGGGCGGATTGGATTCTTTGCTTGCTTTCTTGGATAGCGTTGTTTGCAAGCCCCGTGATGACAAAGGCGGGCAGGGCGCGCACAAAAGTGGCTTGCACTTCGACTATCTCGCCACCGATACCATTACGCGTGGCACATAGGATTTTGTTTACCATTATGGATTTTGCCTTATTTTGATGAAGTGATTATTATAATGTTTGGAACATAAAAATCAATCGTCATTGCGAGCCGACTTTAGTCGGCTCGCAATGACGAAAAATATTGTCATACCGAGCAAAAGGCGGAATTGTAACCAAACTTTGATAAAACTTTGCTTTAGTCAAAGTCTTAGTTAAATCTTATGGACAATGAAGCTATGGCAATGAAGTCGTGGCAAAAAGAGCAAACATTGTCATTGCGAGCGAACGAAGTGAGCGTAGCAATCCAAAATGAAGCAACATTAGTGTATACAATAGATTGCTACGAAAATTCGCCACGCTCATTTTCTCGCAATGATAAAAAATATTGTCATCTTAAGCGTTATGACAATATTAAAAATCTATCACGCATTTTTATCGCTATTGTTTAGCTTTATGATGAGGGTGCGGATTTGCTCAAAGCACTCGTGCAAACCCTTATCGCTAGCGTAGTTTATAAATTCCCCTTTTGAGTGCTCTTTGTAGCAAATCTCTTGTGCTAATACACTTGATATATCAAAATCACTTTGAGTATCTTTGGCTAAATATTGCTTTGGGACATATCCTCGCACTTGGAGTGTTTCTATGGGCAAAATCTCACTAAATTCATCTTTGTAGCACTTCAAACACGATATAATATCTTTGATTTTGTAGCGATTAAATTCATTTGCAAAGCTGGGGTGGCTAAAGGCAAATAAAATCTTGTGAGGGTGGTAGCTTATGCGCACTAGATTTTGCTGCATAGAAAGGGGTAGCGCGGCTTTTAGTCGCTCTAGGCTTTTTTGTGTGTGGAAAGTTTTGCCTAGCTTTGCATAAGCTGGATTTGATAGTATTGAGGAGATGATATGTTTGGCATTTTTTATAGAATCCATAGAATTAGCCTTTGTAGATTGTTTGGCATTGTGCGTGCGGGCGCACTTTTGGGTATGCTTTTGGGTGTGATTTTGGCTTTTGGTGGCTGTGGGTTTAAGGGCGACCCATACTTTTCTACTCCAAGTCAAGCCATAGATTTCAAAGACTTAGACAATATCGACACACGCGTAGAGTAGGCAAACCACTAAGAAGCTATGTAGCCAAAACCATAAAATCATATTTATGTTTTTTTGTTATTTTGGCTTTGTGATTAGAAAATCCTGTCTTATTTTTTGCTTGGAATTTTACTTGAAAAATATTTACTTAAAAAAAATTGGCTAGATTTTTATCTGCACTTTATTTTGACTGCTCCCATCTTTGAAGTAGGGCTATATCCTCATAGCTTGTCATATCCACACTCAAAGGTGTGATAGAGACATATCCACTCATCACTGCTTCAAAGTCGCATAGATTTTCACTGCGTTTTTTCCACTTGATAGGGTGTGTGCCTAGCCAAAAATACTCCTTTCCGCGCGGATTTGTTGCCTTGCGAGTGTCATTGCCATAGAGGCGGTATCCTAGCTCGGTGATTTTGTAGCCTTTGGATTGCTTTGTCTTTGGGATATTGACATTTAGTAGCTTGCGCTTGGATAAGCACAAGGCTTCATTTCCCTCCAAAATATCCTTTGCGATTTGGTAGGCAGCGACTTTGGCAAGTGAGAAATCACAATCCCTATCATCACCCTCCTTGTCTACAAGTTGTGAAATCGCCACACTTGGAATCCCAAAAATACACGCTTCCATAGCACCTGCGACGGTTCCAGAGTAGGTTACATCTTCGCCCATATTACACCCGATATTTATGCCTGATACGACTAAATCTGGCGGATTATCATAGAGTGTGTTTAGCGCGAGATATACACAATCTGATGGTGCGCCGTCATCTAGTTTGTAAAAATCAGATTCTACCTCGTGTAGCGTGAGCGGCTTTGTGATAGTTAGTCCGTGTCCGCAGGCTGATTTTTCACGCGCTGGGGCGACTACTATTACTCGTCCTAGTGGGCTTAGGGCTTGCTTTAGCGCAAGAAGTCCTAGTGAGTCAAACCCATCATCATTGGTAAGCAAAATATTTTTTGTGCGCGTTTTGTCTGAAGCGTTTTTTGGCATTGTGCCTCCTTAAAAGAAAGTAAGAAATTTATGAAGTGATTTTGCAAATAGCCTATTTGATTTCTTTAAAAAACTCTGCTAGCAAAAATCTAAGGTTTTTTTGTATGCCTTTGGGAAAAGAATCTAGGCTAGATTCTAGCTTATCTTTTAGTTCATTTAGCTTTTGCCTTGCGCCACTTAAGCCTAGCAGATTTACATAGCTATTTTTGGCACTATCATTTTGCGTGGTTTTGCCCGCTTGGGTGCTATCTTGCACTGCATCTATGATGTCATCTCTCACTTGAAAAAACAGCCCTAGCTCTAGCCCATAAGATTCTAGTTTGGCGATTAGTTCGCTTGGTGCATTGGCGATTATCGCGCCCATTTTTAGGCTTGCGGCGATGAGTTTTGCGGTTTTGTGGATATGGATTGTTTGGAGTTTTTCTAGGCTTAGTTTTTGTTTTTCATAGTGGCAGTCAAGTGCTTGCCCGATTATCATTCCCTCTAGCCCGCCACTCATAGCTAGCTCACGCACAAGGGATATAGCTACGCTAGGTGGTAGGACACACTCGCTAAGCAGATAAAATGTATATGTGTTTAGCCCATCTCCTACCAAAATCGCCGTAGTCTCATCATAAGAAGTGTGAAGCGTGGGGTGTCCCCTGCGCAAAGGTGCGTTATCCATACTTGGCAAATCATCGTGGATAAGCGAATAAGTATGCAGGCACTCTAGGGCGAGTGCGGGCAAAAAGGCGTTTTTATTTAGCATAGGGTTTAGCCCATCGACTACGGCTAGCAATAGATTTGGACGAAATCGCTTGCCACCATTTAGTAGCATTTCCCAAAAGGCTAGCAAAAAGTGCGGGTGAAAATCAGGTGGCAAAAAGCTAGGGCTAGAATCTTGCAAAGTGGAGTGATGGGAGGTGGAATCTTGCGAGGTAGAATTTGGTAAAGTGGAATTTTTTGAGCTAGAATCTTTGTGGTTAGAATTTTGAGTGGTGGAGTTTTGCGAGACAGAGTGCTTTTTGCGCTCTTTTGTGTCAAAAATGCTGCTAGGATTTTGCGTTTGCAAAAACGCTTCAAAGTCAGCCATTGCTTGCTTGTAGCTTGCGAGATTTTGCGCTGGTTTTTTAGCAGAGTCGCAAGCACAATCGCTAGTGGAGCTAAAAGTGGAGTTAGCAAGAGTTTTCATCTACATTCTCTTTTGGTGTGGATTTGATAAGTAGTTGGTGGATTTTTGATAGCGGATTGTAGCCAAAATCAACTTAAAAGCGCAAAAATTTGTGAATCTTAACAAAAAATACAATAATATATCACACTACTTTTAAAAGAAAAACCAAAGGAGCTAAGAAATGCAAGAGCGCAAGATAATCTCAAGCAAAAAAGCAAGGGAAAAAATAGAGCAAATAAGCCTAAGCAAATACAAAAATAGCGTAGTTTTTGGAAGTCTTTTTTTGGCTTGCTTTGCGTTTGGAGAGCCACTTTCAAATGTACAATCAAATCCTCAATCTAGTCTGCAATCAGGTGCGCAATCTAGTGAAGCAAATGCCTACACAGGCGATAATGCAGAATCTAGCCTAGATTCTAGTAAAGATTTTGGCACGGATTCTAGCCTAGATTTGTCCTCTAGCGATTCTAGTCAAAAATCTAGCTTTAGTAAAGATTCTAGTAAGGACACGGACACAAAGCCAGCCAAAAAGCCCACTTCTATCGTAGAGAGAGAAAACTTTAGCCTTATCTACACAGGCTGGGTGGAGAGCTTTAGCAAAATCGGGTTTAACAACCAAAGCATAGATGCTAATCTAGGAAAATACCCAACTGATAGCTTTAGTGCTATGGTGGGTAGCTTTGGACTAAAAAGTGAGCTAAAATCTCAAATCCAAACACTAAAAGCAGGGCTTAGCGTAACTGCGGGTGCGCTTGTGTATGACTCTAGTAGTGAATCATACCCCGGTGGCACAGGAAGCGTAATGGACGAGTATATAGGAATGTGGCGGGGTTTTGATACAGGTGGAAATGTCAGTAAGCGACATTACTATGTGGTAAATAACGCATACTTGGACTATGAGCTAAAGCTAGGCGCAAAAAGTGGATTTTACCTAAAAGGTGGGCGATATGAGTCAAGCGCGGAATATATGAGTGGCTACACACAGGGCTTTGAGGTGGGGCTAAACTTAAGCAATCTCAAATTATGGTGGTTTAGCTCCTATGGCAGAGCGTTTGCGTATGGGCAGTGGCTAGTGGATTTTTATGCCCCACGCGGATATTACAACACAGATGCAAATGGCAATAATGTCGGCAAATTTATCCACAACGGAATCCACGCATTCAAAGCGACATATAGCTTTTTGGGACTTGATATTATCCCAGCGGTGTATTTCTCAAAAGGCACTTATATCGCCCCAATCATTGAGGCTAGATATGATACCAAAAGAGATTTTGATGGCAAGGGGTTTCGCTCTCAAACTACCGTGCATTTTATGAATCCATTGCACGAATCGCGCGTGGTTGGAAACTATCGCTATGGCGACTTGGTAGGCAAGGAAGCACAGACGCTATATATCAAGCAGCGATTTGATATAAATCAATACAACTTCGGGCTTGGGCTGTATAAAAACTTTGGCAATGCAAACGCTTACATAGGGACTATTGGCAATCCTTTGAGTTTGGATTTGTGGACTACTACGGCTTATGACTTGGGGCGAAATATCAGCGATATGATTGGCAAAGATGCGATTACGCCATTTGTGTTTGTGGGTGGGAAGCACTTTGATAATAAATTTAGCTGGAATTTTATTTCTCGGTATAGTGATTCTAAGAGAAGTGAGGAGGCTTCTATCGCAGGCTCTCTCTCTTATGCACTTGGTGGTGGGCTTAGCGTGGGCGTGAAACTAGAGTGGCTAAGAGATACTACCAAAGCAGGCTATCGCGTAGGCTCAAATGGTAGTGGTAGCATAAATAGCGTAGCTGGTGCTAGCAGCGGGGATACAAAATCCACTCCCAAACGCACTGATGATAGAAGCCATAGCTTTATTTGGGTGAGGTATGAGTTTTAGGGTTTCTGCTTAGGGCAGGATTTGAGCTAGGAAGTAGATTTTGCTTGATAGATTCACTATTTTTTATCTAAAAAATAGAATTTTTAACGAACATTTATTATAATTACGAGGTCGCTTGAGGTCGGGCTCAAGTGCGAAATAATTTTGACTATCAAGGAGCAATCAAATGAGCAAAATCCTGCTTATCGAAGATGATTTAGAAATACAAGGACTTATTAAGACTTATTTAGAACAAGCAAATTTTGAAGTGATAGCTACTGCTTCTCCACTAGAGGGGCTAGAAATCATCAAAGAATCTCGCAATGGCATCGAGCTAGTGATACTTGATTTGGGATTGCCACAAATGGATGGCTTGGAGCTGTGCAAAAAGGTGCGACAAGAGAGCAAAATCCCTATCATTATCTCTTCGGCTCGTGGCGATATTTACAACAAAATACAAGGCTTTGACAAAGGAGCTGATGATTATCTAGCAAAGCCCTATGAGCCTGTGGAGCTTATCGCTCGTATAAACGCCCTGCTTCGTAGGCTAAAGCCAAAAGAAAGTGCCTTTGGTCCTTTGCGCATAGATACTCAAAAGCGCGAAGTTCATCTAGATGGTGAGCTTCTTGATTTGACAAATACGGAGTTTGACATACTTGCACTTCTTATCGAAAACCGCCTACACCCCATAAGCCGAGAATCTATCGCAAATACGATTTCTACCATACACGATGATAGCTCACTGCGCAATGTAGACACGCATATCCGCAACCTCCGCATAAAGCTAAATGACAATGCAAAAGAGCCGAAGTTTTTACAATCTGTGTGGGGGATAGGCTATAAGTTTTGCTTGTAGTTTTTGTAAAGATAAATGGCAAATTGCCGTTGTGGTGGATAAGATTTAGCTTTGCAAATCAAGCAATGTATCGATTTTGAAGTCGTTATTTTTGTATTAAATTTTGCTTGGTATAGTGCGGGCTAAATTTATCCCAAAAGGAGACAAAATGAAACAACAATCTACAAAAAACGAAATGGCAATATGCAAGAAACAAAGCATAAGCGAAAGCGCAAAACGATTTGGAAAATATCTCGCTTGCTCTACATTGCTAGCGGGTATGCTTACAAATAGTGCTAGCGCACTAGGCATAGGTAGCTTCAAAATCAACCCCGATATAGGCGTGTCTGCGGGAGCTAATGTCCACGAAGGTAGTGCGCTAAATAATGCGTTTTTGCTAGGTGGATATGCTCGCGTGTGGCTAGGCGGTAGCTTGACAATCGCGCCAATGGTGAAGTATAACTATGTATTTGACAAAAACAAAGCAAATGGCTTTGGCAATTTGCAAGTGGGTGGTTTGCTAGGATATAGAGTGTGGAGATTTATCCCTTATATCGGTGGTAGCTACTCTCGCTTTGATAAAATCGGCTATGAGGACACTGCAGCGATAAACTATGGAATCAATTTTGATATTCCTGTGTTGCCACTAAGTGTGGGACTAGATGTATCCTCTCAAAATCCAAAAGTCATCGGCAGTGTGCGCGGTGGCTGGCAACACCAAGTCGCAGTTACGCTTGGGCTTTATTTTTAGGTAAGTTTTTGGAGGGGGGGTTTGTTTTTGATGATTTTTAATGAGGGCTAGGGCTTTTGTTTCGCTTTGAAGCCTTATCTTTAGCGTGAGGGAGTTTGGTGGAGTGGGTTTAGCTTTTTCTACTTCTGTGAAAATTTACTTCTATCTGTGAACCTTGCCTCTTTCTTTTATATGGCTTCTTTGCTTTATGGTAAGTGTTTTTTAGAATCGTGCTTAAAGTTTAATTGACTTTCTAACTTCTTTCTATTTTGTTTATTACTTTTTTGTCATTCTTAAGGGCTTTGCAAAATGTTGTGTAAAAAATCGCACGATAAAAGTTTTTAGCTAATGGCAACTGACTTGTGCACCGAAGTTTTCATCGTATTTATAATCCCTTATTATTCCTTGCCAGCGCACTTTTTTGTTGTATTTTAGAGGGGACTCTAGCTCTAGCACTTCCACAAACGCATCAAGTGGGATTATGTAGTCAAGGATTTTGTAGGCTTTTAGTGCGTATTGTGAGGGTGGCTTGGGCTGTTTGGGTGGTTTTTGCGTGTTTTGCTCTGTGGGTTTGGCGGGGTTTGGTTTTACATCTTGCTTTTGCTCTGCATTTGATTCTTCTTGCGATTCTGTCGTTGGTTTTTCTTGTGGTTCTTGCGAAGATTTTGCCTCACTAGAATCGTTAGATTCTTTTTGCTCATTAGCAAAATTTTGATTTTGTGCTTGGCTAGATTGTTCGTTGGCTTGATTAGATTGCTCATTGTCTTGGCTAGGCTTTTCATCATTAGAATCCATTTGGTTAGAATCCGCTTGGAGGGAATCTGCTTGAGTGGAATCCATTTGAGTAGATTCTATTTGGCTAGAATTTACTTGAGTAGAATCTAGTAGAGCGATATTTTTAGGCTTTGGCAGGATATTTGCCCCCTCACGCTTTGGGATAATCGTAAGAAAACATTTCTTTAGCGGTAGCTTTGCTTTGCTTGTGATTTCTATGTCGTAGTTAAACCCCGTAGTATACACAAATGGGCGAAATTTGTCATATCGCACTTCTATGGGGTAGATTATCTTTTGGGATACGGCAGAAATTCCATAAGGAATGCTAAGCAAAATCCCTGTTTCAATAAGAAAAAACACAAAAAGAATGCGTCTAAATCCCCAAAAAATAAGTGATAAAAAAAAGCAAAAAACAAAAACTAGGAAAAAGAGCATAAACACGCCGATTTCGGCAAATGTGATATTATCAAGCGAGGCTAGAAGCATGGCCTTTAGTGGTGTAAAAGATAGTGGGGGATACATTATTTACCCTTTATTTTGCTTTTTTTGGTTGCTTTTTGTGGTTTTTTGTGAGATTTTGCTTGACTTTTTGCTTTGGGTGTTTTTGATTTTGCTATTTTTTGTGTGCTAGATTTTTTAGATTTTACGCTAGATTTAGCACTTCGACTTGCTTTTTCTGCCAAGCCACCGATTCCAAATCGCCTTGCTAGCTCGGATTTTACCTGCTCGGGGTGGATATTGTGCTTTGCTAGAGCGACAAGGCTATGGTATAGCAAATCAGCGCATTCATAGACAAGGTGGGCTTGTAGGCTTTTATCGGTAGAATCTTTTTTGGATTTTTCTGCTTCTTTGGTGCTTGTTTGGCAATCTTTTTTGGGATTTGCTGATTGGAAGTCTTTTAGGGCGAGGGCTACTTCGCTAGCTTCTTCGATGATTTTCTTTGCGATTGTGTCGACACCTTTGGCATAGAGAGAGGCAGTATAAGAAGTGCTTGGGTCAGCACTCTTGCGCTCCAAAAGTGTGTGGTATAAGTCATCGATTATGCCATAGCTTAGTTTTGATTTTGGTGGTTTTGCTTGATTTGTGGATATGAAATCTATCTCTCTAAAAAAGCAGCTTTTTTGCCCCGTGTGGCAAGCAGCACCTTTTTGTTTGATTAGAAACACAAGTGCGTCATTGTCGCAATCAATAAGGACTTTTTGCACGATTTGTATGTGTCCGCTTTGCTCACCTTTGCGCCAAATGCGATTTTTGGAGCGAGAGAAGTAGTGCATTTGCCCACTTTGTAGGGTGAGATTTAGGGCTTCTTTATCCATAAACGCAAGCATTAGGATTTCTTTGGTGTCGCTATCTTGGGCGATTGCGGGGATAAGTGGCGAGCTATCCCACGAAAAAAGCGAGAGAATCTTTTGGATTTTGGTGTTTTGTGGCATTGTTTTTCCCTTGTTTTCCTTTGCTTGCCTTTGATTCGCCTTTATTGATTTTGTCAATTTTACACTTTTTGCTAGAAATGTGCTTTTTTCGGCAAAGATTTGTGCAAAAATTGATTTTGCAAAAAACTTATAAAACTAACCACTGCGCAGGTAGCAAGAATGTAGCCACAAGAATGTAGATTTACTTGCTAATGACCGTGTTTTGCTGCTTGCTTTTGCTATCTACCCAGATATTTGGGACTGCACCACCGGGTGTCAAAAAGATTTGAGCATCTTTATTTTCTTTCAACGCTTCATTAAACTTGCCTTGCATTTCGATTTGTCGCAGTTCCAAAAGCCGTTGGGAAAGGCTATCATTTACAAGGCGGTTTGCTTGGGATTGCCCTTTTGCTTCGATTTCTAGTGAGTCGGCTTTACCTTTTGCCCTCTCACGCAGGGCGTTTGCTTCCTCTTTTGCTTTTTGGGCATCCCTTTTTGCTAGCTCTACACCCTCGATTCGCGATTTGACTTCTTCGGGTAGGACGATTTCACGCAGTTGGATAGATTCTAGCTTCACAGGTTGATTTGGCACAGAATCTATGCTGTTTTTGAAGCCATTGTAAATAAGGCTTGCTACTTCATCACGCTTGGTGGGTAGCTCTTCTGTGGGGTATTTTCCCACCGCACTTCGCACGATGTCGCGGATAACGGGGTTTATAAGTTTTTGCTCCCACGCAGTTCCGTAGTTTGCGATAGTGAAAGGCACTTTGGCTTCATCTAGTCGATATTGCACGGTTAGCTCAATAGAGATTGTCATACCGCTAGTGTCCATTACATTGATTGCGCCATTTCGTAAAATGCTTTGATTTTTGCCGACATTGCCCATATCTTCTGTGCTAGAGAAATTTAGCGTGCGAACTTTTGTGTCGATGATGATGACATCTTGAAAAATAGGGACAAAAAAGTGTAATCCCGGCTTCATAGGATGGTCATAGTCGTATGCACCCATCGTTACTTTGATGCCTGTTTCGCCAGAATTTACCACTACAAATGGACGCGCCATTACAAACAGCAACACAGCGATTACTCCCACTATTGCGTAAGTTACAAAACGAGAGCTTAGCAGATTTGGAGGGAGGTTGAAATTGGGATTAAAATTTGGTGGGAAAGGCGACTTGTTTTTATCGTTGTCTTGGTTATTTCTGTCGTTGTTTGAGCCATTTCCACGATTTTGTGGATTTTCGTTATTTTGATTTGAGCCGTTGTTGGCATTTTTGCGTTTTAGGTGTTCGTTTAAGTCAATCGGCATTGATTCTCCTTAGGTTTTTAGATTTTGTTTTGTAGTTGTGTTTTAAAATTTTCGCTTCTGCTACTTTTGTAGTAGCTTTGCTTTAGTCAATAAAAGTGAGATAGTGCGCGTATTTTGGATTCTCACCATTGATGATTTTGTTAAACTCGGCTTGGAGGGATTTTGTAATCTTACCTGCCTTGCCCGAGCCTATGGGATAGAAATCCACCTCGCGTATAGGCGTAATCTCCGCAGCCGTGCCTGTGAAAAACGCCTCATCAGCGATATAGACTTCATCACGCGTGATATTTCGCTCAATGACTTCTAAGCCCAAATCACGCGCTATTTCTATGGTGGTGGCTTGGGTTATGGATTCTAGAGTATAGTCGTGCGGAGGGGTGATGAGCTTGCCATCGCGCACGATGAAAAAGCACTCCCCACTTCCCTCGCTTACAAACCCGTTTTCATCAAGTAGCAATGCCTCCTCGCACCCACAAGCAATCGCTTCGTATTTTGCCATTTGGGAGTTTAGGTAGTTTGCTGCGGCTTTTGCCTTGCCCATCAAGCTTTTGACAGAATTACGCGCAAAAGAGCTCATTTTGACCTTGATTCCATTGTTTATGCCCTCTTCGCCAAGATATGCGCCCCACTCCCACGCAGCGATTGCTGTTTCCACAGGTGCATTTGCGTGATACACACCCATAACGCCATAGCCCAAGAAAATAAATGGGCGAATATAGACATTGCCTTTGTAATCAGCCTTGTTTGCCTTTAGCAAGTCGATATGGGCTTGCTTGAGCTCCTCTAGGCTGTATGGACAATGTATGCGCACGATTTTTGCAGAATTTAGCAACCTTTTGCAGTGCTCATCAAGCCGAAAAATCGCTAGTCCTTTTGGCGTCATATATGCCCTTGTGCCCTCAAATACGGCATTTCCATAATGAATAGTGTGGCTTAGGATATGTGTGGTGGCGTCTTTCCACGCCACAAGATTGCCATTTTTCCAAATGTAGCTAGACTCTTTTAGTGCCATTTTTGCTCCTTTTTGCAGGGTTTGTTGATTTTGTCGTGCAAAGTTATTTGTGTTTAGGGTGTCTATTTGAGCTAGTGCGCTCACTAGGATTTCTATGGTTTGTTTTGTGGCGATTTTTGGTGTGGCTTGGTTTGTGGCGAGATTTGCTAGCAGAATCTTTTTTTTGCTTGGAATCTTTAGATTCTGTCATTTGAGGGAGTTTTGGCATTTCTGGCGTGGTTTTGCTTAGATAATGCGTAAGTAGCTTTAAGCATAGCTGACTTAGCTCGATTTCTTTGCCTATGCGAGAATACGCTTCGATAGCCTCATCTGAAATCTTTGTTTCTAAGAGTTTGTTTAGCCCCTGTGCTGGGTCGATAGGCACCTCAAATAGCTCTAGCTTTGAGCCGACATCATCTTGGATTCTCTGCAATTCTCTATATTCTAGTGGGCTTACTAGCGTGATAGCTACGCCCTTTTTGCCTGCTCTACCTGTGCGTCCTATGCGGTGGATATAGCTTTCTGGGTTTAGCGGAATGTGGTAATTAAACACGTGGCTTACATTGCTAATATCTAGCCCACGACTTGCTACATCAGTGGCTACAAGGATGGGCACGCGCTTCTTATCGGTATTTCGCCCCTTAAATGCGTTTATCGCTTCTCGTCTTGCCCTCTGGTCTAAATCCCCGTGCAACGCGACAGAATCATAGCCTTGCGCGTGCAAAAACTCATTTAGATTGTCTGCTTCTTTTTTGGTGCGAGTAAAGATGATTGATGAAGTGGGGTTTTGTGTATCGAGCAATCGTATTATGGCTTCATTGCGCTCGTTTTCGTTGATGACATAGTATTTTTGGGTAATGTCGTGGTTTGTTACTTCTGCGGGTGCGATTTTGATTTTGGTGGGGTTGATTAGGAGTTTGTCAGCTAGCTCTTGGATAGGCTTTGGCATAGTCGCAGAAAAAAGCAACACTTGGATTTCTTCGGGCAAGTATGAAAAAATCTCCTCAATAGAATCCAAAAACCCCATATCAAGCATTTCATCGCTTTCATCAAGGACGATGATTCTAGGGGTGAAGTTGCGTAAGCGGTTGTTTTGTAAGTGGTCTAGGAGGCGTCCGGGTGTGGCTATCATTATTTGTGGTTTTTTATCTAAAAAGCTAATTTGATGCTTGATATTTTGCCCTCCATAGACACATATCGTGCGAGTGCGACAAAATCTACCTAGCTTAAATGCTTCATCGCTGATTTGTATAGCAAGCTCACGAGTTGGAGTAATGATTAGTGCTTCGATTTCGCCGTTATTTTTTAGGTTGTGCAAGATGGGGAGGACAAAGGCTGCGGTTTTGCCCGTGCCTGTCTGGGCTTGGGCGATGACATCGCCTCCTTTTAGCACGGCTGGTATGGCTTGGGATTGGATAGGGCTAGGCGTGCCAAATCCCGCAGCTTCTACGCCTTTTAGGACTGATTTTTTTAGCCCCAAATCATTAAAACTAATTTGCTGTGTTTCCACTTATTTCCTTTTTTATCTCATTTTCACTATTTTTGTTTCAAAAATGTAATTTGTGCGAATTTATTGTTTGTATAAAATCTCGCATAATTATATCGCTTAAGCCTTACATTTTGGTTAAAAATGCTAGATTTTATATTTTTTTAGCACCACAGCACTACAAGTGCTACATATAGTTGATAGTAGAGATTTTGCTAGATTTTGGCAAGAATCCAAAAAATTGGTATAATTCCACTTTATGAGCTTTTATTTTGGTAAAAATTTTAGAGATAAAAAAATACAAAAACTTCAAACGATTCAAAAAACCACAAAAAAAGATAACTAAAGTAATAAAGGAAACACAATGCCAAACACACCCCCAAACATAAATGCAGATTCTAGCCAAGCCACATTTACGCGCAATTCTAAAGCCTATTTGCTCATCGTGCTTGCGTGTTTAAGTGCCTTTGGTCCTTTTATTACGGATTTTTACCTGCCCGCTTTGCCAAAGATTCAAGAACTTTTCCACTCCAGCAAAACCTATGTCCAGCTCTCTATCACTTGTTCGCTTTTGGGACTAGGGCTAGGGCAGCTTGTTATGGGTCCGCTAAGTGATATGTATGGGCGCAAACGCGTGCTTGTCATCTCGCTCGTTTTGTTTGTGCTAAGCACGGTTGCGTGTATTTTTAGCTGGGATATTGGCTCATTTGTCGGGTTTCGTTTGTTACAAGGCATTGCCGCAAGCGGTGGTGTGGTGATTTCGCGCTCTGTGGTGGCGGATTTGTTTGCTGGGGAGGAGTTAGCGAAGTTTTATGCAATGCTTGGTGCGATACACGGGCTTGCGCCTATTTGCGCTCCTGTGCTTGGTGGGATAATGCTTGAATTTACCGATTGGCGCGGGATTTTTGTGGCGTTATTTGGCATTGGTTTGGCACTTTTAATCGCTGTGTTTTTCTTCCGCGAAAGCCTACCACCACAAAACCGCCTAAAGGGCAAAATCTATGAGAGTTTCTCATTTTTATCCATAGCAAAAAACCGCGCTTTTATGCTTTATACGGCGATAAATGCCGTTGCTATGGGGTTTATGTTTAGTTTTATTTCCTCGAGTTCTTTTATTTTTGAGGGGCATTTTGGGCTAAGCGAATTGCAATATGGATTTTGCTTTGGTGCTGCGGCGTTAGGGATTACCATTGGTGCGAGTGTTACGCCATTATTTAAAAGCGAGCGCAAGGCACTAAAAGTCGGCATTATGGGGTTTTTTGTGCTAGGACTTACCACAAGCGCAATCGTGCTTTGGCACGGCAATATGTGGATTTTAGAATCAAGTGTCGTGCTTACGCTTATTTTTCTAGGTATGATTTTGCCTTCAGCCACCGCACTAGCAATGGAAATGGAGCGCAAAAACGCGGGCAACGCCTCTGCGGTTCTTGGATTTTCACTTTTTGCTTTTGGTGGGATTGTCTCGCCACTCACAGGGCTTGGAGATATTTTTATATGCACAAGCGCGGTAATGGCAGGCTCCGCAATCCTTTTGGCAATTTGTGGAATTCTCACAAAATTTGTAAAATCTCGCTCTTAAGAAAGGAGTAGTATGCACTTTAGGTGGCGTTCAAAAAGACACACGCATTTGGAGCATAGCGCGAAGTTCGCCCTCAAAGGTGCGTTTGCTATCTCGCTTGGGCTTATTTTTGCCCTGCTTTGCGCGATTATAAGTGCGCTTATTAGCATTTATTATTTTGATGCGAGTGCGCAGGTGGGCGCGTTTATGGGGATTCTTTGCTTGCTTATCATTCTTTGGACAAACCAAGCCCTGCCGCTTGGCATTGTCTCGCTCCTGCCTATCGTGCTTTTCCCCGCTTTTGGAATCCTTGATGTAAAATCCGCTACGAGCAATTACGCAAATCCTATCATTTTTTTGTTTTTGGGCGGGTTTATGCTAGCCACTGCGGTGGAAAAAATCGGGCTTCATCGCATAATCGCAAAAGCGTTTTTAAGCCACTTCCCACCCACGCCAAAAGGCGTAATCACTGCGCTTGGCGTGGCAAGTGTCGCGCTTGGTAGTGCGCTCTCAAACTCCACAGTCGCCCTGCTGCTTATCCCTGTGGCGTTGTCTGTCTCAAAAGATGCCGTGCTAAAGACGCGATTTTTGCTTAGTGTGGCGTTTGGGGCGAGCATTAGCGGGATTACCACGCCTATTGGCACACCGCCAAACCTTATATTTATCGGGTTTTTGGAGACTGTGGGCTTTGAGGGGATTGGCTTTATGACTTGGATTATGATGATGCTCCCGCTTACGATTTGTATGCTTTATGCAATGGTGAAAGTCCTCTCTTTTGGCTTGCCAAATGAGACGCTTCAAATCGAGGTGTTTAAAGAAATCGGGGTGAGTTTCGCGCATAAGCGATTGCTTGTTATGCTTGCGTTTTTGCTTATTTTGCTACTGCTAAATTCCCCTATAAAGCCTTTTTATGATGGGCTAGGGCTAAATGAAAATGTCGTACTACTTTTTTTTGGCTTGCTTATGTTTGTGCCAAAGGTTGGGTTTTTGCAGTGGGAAGATTCTAAGCAGATTCCCTATGAGATTAACTTTTTGTTTGGTGCGGGGTTTTGCGTGGCTATGGCGATTTCTGAAATGCACTTAGGTAGCGCATTTGCACCGATTTTTAGCTATCTCTCAAGCCTGCCAATCCTCGTGTTTATCCTGCTTTTGTGCTTGCTCGTGCTGGTGCTAAGTATGTTTATTAGCTCTACGGCACTTATTGCGATTTTGCTTTCTATCATTTTTGCGAGCACCAAAGGATTTTTGGACGCGCAAATGCAAAGCCTTGTGATGCTTATCGCCACGATTTGTGTGGGCTTTAGCTTTATGTTTCCTATCTCTACGCCACCAAATGCGATTGTTTTTAGCAAGGGCGGGATAAAAATCTGGGATATGTTTCGCTTCGGTATCGTGCTAAGCGGGGTGGGTATCGTGCTGCTGATTGCCTTTGCAATGCTGTATTGGCGGTGGGTTTTGTAGGGTGGTTTTTGGTATTGATTTTTTTGGGTTTCTAGAATTTAAATTTTAAAAAAGCGTTTGTTTAGTAGCTAGAATAACTCGCTATGTGAGCAAAAATATGGATTTTTTACAAAAGTATTGAATATTTTTAACAAAAATATGGAATTTTTCTTTTTATCAAGTGTTTTTTGTGTTATAATCCGCTTGTTTTCTAGGGGGCACTTGTCCCCACTTCTATTCACTTCTGTTTAGCTTCTTAGTTTTTTATATTCTCGTTATAGCGTGCGTAAGTTATCAAATCTTTATCAAAATTTGTGATTAAATCATCAAGAAACACCGTGATTTTACTTGGTTTTATGGCTATGTATGCCTTTTCTTTGTGTTTGTTTTGTATTTTTACATTCAGTCTAGGATAACCATTTTGCGTAATTTTGAAAAGATTTTCAAAGTGAAAGGCGCGGTTTCTAATAAGTCTAAAAAGTTGGATAATCGCACTTACTTTGTGATGACGCATTATGCTTGTGCTGTAAAAATGGTGCGGATTTTTCGCACAATATTTTTTCAAATCTAAATTATCCAAAAAATCCTTTCCAAATACTTGATTGTGGATTTTATAGTGCTCTACCACTTGCACCCAAAAACCCAAACTTTGCATAGAAATGATTTTATCGCGCGTTGGATTTTGCTCGTTTTTATCCTTTTTTAGCTCAAAATCTTGTGGCAGAGATTGTAGCCATTTTGGATTTTGTGCTTGCATAATCTCATCAATGCTATTGCGCAATATGATTTCTAAAATACCTATTTTGCGTGATATTGTGCCAATTAGAGCGAGATTTTCCTCGTGTTCTTGTGGGCTAGTATAACCATTTAGCCTTGCTTGTGAAAAAAGTTTGATAAGTTTTTGTGTCTGCAAAAAAATCCTTATATTTGTATATTTTTGCGTGATTTGTGTAGTTATCTTGCCATTAAATTTCGCGTATTGTAGCATAATTTTATTCTACGATTGGAGGTTTGTTTGGTGGGAGTTTTTGTTATGTTGAGCGGAGTGAAATATCTTTGTCGTGTGGGTTTGGCAAAAGGTTTTGCGATTTGGCACATTGCTTTTTAAGCCTACAATTTAGCTTTTTATCGTATAATCCGCGTTTTTAAAATCTAAAACCTAAAAAGGACAATACCAAACACTATGGATAAAGATAAACAAATCGCGCTCTTTTCGCAAAAACGATTGCAAAGCTATGAATCCACCGAGCAACACAAAGAAAATTTTTTGCTTATACAAAGATTGTGTGCCAAAATCGGGCTTTTGGAAATCATCACGCGCAATAAAGTCGCACAGATTTTGCAAATAGGCGATGATGAGTTTATATCTAAGCAAACGCTAGGCTTTTGGGGCGATAAAATCAATGAGTGCAAAATCCACAATGCCCTTGTGAATCTAGCGCATATAGACTTCAAAAAATACTCAAAGTTTAATAAAAAAGACAAAATGCGCAATTATCAAAAGGTCATCGTGGCTTACGCGTTATTTCGCACGATGAGAAACCGCGCCTTTCACTTTGAAAATCTTTTCAAACGCAATGCGAATGGGACTTATAGGCTTTCTACTTGTCTAACTTTTGGCAAAACAAAAATCGTAGTGGGGATAGAGCCAAACAAAATGGAAGTATTCTTAGATGATATGATAGAGGCTTTTGATAGCGAGTTGGTGGGATTTTTTGATTGAAGTGATTGAAAGTTTAGTTGAGTCCAAAAAAGGTGGCGGTAAAGCACCGCCGTGAATACGCGCAAATTATAGCGCGTTTTTAGTGCGTTGTCAATAGTGGGGTGCTAGGTGGATTGTATGGTTTTGATTTCATCTTGGGTTAGCTCATAGAGCTGATAGACTAAGTCATCGATTTTGGATTCTAGGTCGCTTATTATTTTGTCATTTTGAGGGAGCGAAGCGAGCGAAAAATCTCTCTTTTGTTTTTGAGATACTTCGCTACGCTCAGTATGACAAAGCTGGGTGCTTGGGCTTGTGTCTTTGCCTTGTTTTTTGCATTCTAGAATCTTAGTTACCAAAGCGGTTATCTCATCAGCGATTTTCTTGTTTTTGGCATTTGGCTTGGGTATAGGAAATTTTTTCAAAGTAAATAAGGTAAGTTCCCCCTCAATACCACCGCCCACATAGAAAGCATTGTAGGCAAGATAAAACATTTTGGAATTTAAAACGCCAAGCAGGTAATATAAAAATTTGTCAGCTTTAAGGATATAAGTTGTAACATCGCCATAATATTCGCCCTCATTGTCTAAGTAAAACGCATTTATCTGTGAGGCTTTATTAAGCATTATTTTAGGCTTATTAAAATCCTCTACATACGCACAATTCCTTAGATTGTATGGTGTTATACCTTTATCATCTCTATCTAAAAAACCTTTCCCCTTTCCTACATTTAGTCTTGCTTTTTTATCAAAATGTTTTTTCAAGGCAGGGTATTGTTTTATGTCGATGGGAGGAATTTTATCGCCATTAGGCAACGAATATCCATTATGTGTATTTATAAGCCAAAGATTAGCCCATTCATAGCCATACCTTTTGATATGTTCGCCTTTTAACATTTTTTTGATAATTTGTTTTGTGTGTTTGCGCTCAGATTCTGTTTTGCAATCTGCTAGTATTTTATCTTTTGTTTTTGTGTCAATGATAAAAGCCTCATTGTAACCTGTCTTGATTCCAGAATTTACTTCAACCCATTCTTCTAAAGGAGTGCCACTTGCTTCAATTTTTGCCTTTAGGGCTAGAGCAGTAGAATCTAAAAATAAATATATTTCGGGGGTAAGTATAGATTGTGAAATGTGCTTATATGTTAGATTTGATAAATCTTTACTTTTTGGATTTGCATAGTTTATTAAATGTGATTTTGGCGGTTTGGATTTTAGTAGATTTATAATGCAAGTATCAACCGTAGCTTTATCAAAGACTTTCACTCCATTTAAATCCACAAAATCTAAAATAGTCGTAGAATTTAGTAAAAATGCCCGCAGATTTTCTCCATAACCAGAACGACAGAACTTATTGGAAGTGATTAGGCTAAGAGTGCCATTATTTTTAAGCAAATTATAGCCTTGCTCATAGAAGTAAGTGTAAATGTCGCTTGTGCTTGAGTAAATGTTAAATGCTTTTTTTAGATTTGGTTTCAAATCTTTGATTTCCTCTTGGGAAATATATGGGGGATTGCCGATGATTAAATCAAACCCCATAAAATCGCCTTTTTTATTTTTTATAATGTTTTGCGTGTCGCCCTTGATTTTACTTTGATTATTCTTAGCTATTTGTTCTGTGCTTAGTCCTGCATTAAGGAGTTTTGAAAACTCTATACGCCACTCAAAAGTGCCTTGCAAGCTGAAAATCTCATCGTGGGATTTTTTGAGATTTTCTAAATCTTTTTTGGCTCTTGCTTTGTTTATATCATCTTCGCTTGGCGCAAGCATACTAGATATATGGATATTTTCTTTCAAAAATTTATAATGCTCGCTTAAAGATTCTTTGCCAAAATTCCCAAAATTTTTAGCATAAATATCGCACTCTTTAATTAGGGATTCTATTTTGTTATGAAATTTGGTTTTAAAATAGCTATTTGTCAATTCTTGCTTAATGTTTTGGATTTTGTTTATATGGGCTTGTCTATCCTCATACATAGCGTGGAAATAATCTTTTTCTAGCTCTTGGTATGTTTTGATTTTTTCGGTTATTTTTATGGGTAGTGGTTCATTTATGGCTAGATATGAGATGAGAGAGTTGCCACATTTTATGTTTATATCGATATTTGGCAGGGTTTGCATTTGGTGGTAGCTATCACGCAGACTCTCATCAAAGCCCTCGCTTTCCTGCGTGAGATAGTAGCTATTTTTTAGTAGCTCAATCCAAAGGCGCAGCTTGCAGATTTCTACGGAATTGGGATTTATATCCACGCCAAAGAGGTTGTTTTGGATTATGGATTTTTTGAGGGTAAAAAGGCACTTTTGCACCGCTTGGCTGTTTTCGTTTGGCTTGGTTGGCTTTTTGTAGTCAAAGACTTTGTCTTTTGCCACATAGATTATGATTTCATCATCATCGATTTTGAGTTCGTATTCGTTGAGTTCATCGCTTAGGCGCAAGGAGTGGTAGATGCGTATCATTTCACATAGTGCGGAGACAAGGAAGTGCCCGCTGCCTACGCTTGGGTCGCAGATACGCACCCCGCGCAAAATCGCTTTGAACTCATCTTTGCGCTCTCTCTCATCGCGGATAAGCTCGGCTAGCTGTGCTAGGCTTGTGGCATTCCACTTGGGATTTGCTTCGTTAAATCGCTCCAAAACCACTTGCTCTAGGCTAATGCGACACATATAGCTAGTGATGAAGTTTGGTGTGTAAAAGCTCCCCTCTTTGTAGCCATTTAGCTTTTCAAACACTAGCCCTAAGACATTTGTTTTGATAAGCTCTTTTTGCTCGATAATTCTAGAATCTTCGCCCTCATAACCGCTTATGTCGTTATTTCTTGTTTCACTTTCGCCACTGCCAAAGTCAAACGCGTCTAAAAACTCAAAAATATAGCTTAGCAGATTTACTTTGCCTGCTTGCCTTTTGCCCTCTTTGCGCACTTGCGTGGTGGCATAGTAGGAAAACTCCGCGCTATTATCAAGCATAGAAATCTCTAGCACCTCCTCGCAGGGCTGTCGCTCAAACAGGCTGGAATTTAGGTGGGGGAGGTAGGCTAGGGGAGAGTCCTTTGGTCGCTTGCTATGCTCCTTTGCCAAAATCTCAAAGAACAGGTGGGAGAGTGCTTGATAGTCCTTTAGCTTGGATTTGTTTAGGAATGCTAGGGCTTTGTCATCGTTGAAGCGAATGAGGTTTGCCTCGATGAGCTTTAAAAAAAGTATGCGGTTTAGCCACAGGATAATGTATTGCATTACAAAGTCTAGATTCTGAACTTCGCTTGGGTGGGTGGCTTGTAGTTGGGTAATGATGAGATGATAGAGGGTATTTGCGCCCTCAAGGCTTTCTTTGCTAGGCAAAATTAGGATTTTGCCACTGCGCTTATACTCGCTTAAGCCCAAAATGTATAACAGCTCGTTATAAAATCGCGGGCTTAAAGGATTGCTCTGCTTAAACTCGCCAAAGAGGAAGTCTTTGTGAAAGATTTTGCAAAGGGTTTCTAGGGATTTTTTGCCCTTTGGAGTGAGGGCTTGCGTGGTGCTTGTAGCGAGATTTTGGCTTTGCTCGGGGTTTTGTAGGTGGCTTGGATTTTGGTTTTTTGCGCTTTGCGCGGGGGTTGCTTTGGTAAGCCCCGCTAGGCTTGATAAATCCACGCACACACCACAAATCTCATCATTAAGCAAATCCAAAATGCCCTGTGCTTTTGCATAAAAATTGCTCGTGTCGTTTTTGTATTTGGCAAAAATGTCTTTGATTTTGGCGTTTTTGGCAAAGAGCCGCTCAAACTCCTTGTAGCCAAAGATAAAAAAGCGCGTAAAATCCGTGATGATGATAGTTTCTACGCTGAAATTTTGCTTATCCACCACTTCGCGCAAGTAGTATAAAATCGCCTCGTGCAGTGCCTTGCAGTTGGGATTTTGGGCTGAAAACATTTGCTTGCTTTTGGTTATGGATTCTGGAAGTTTTGCCTCGATAATGACTTTTACACTACCGTTTTGCAAAAGGGCTAAGTCAATCGCGCTATTTACGCTTTGTGCGCCACTTTCTTGGTCGATTTGGGTTTGAAATCCTAGCGCGTCAAAAAAGCGCGCTAGCTCGTTGCCTGCGATATTGCGCTCGCTGTATTTGGTGGTGCTTGCGCTGATTTGAGCGAGCTTAGCTTGGGCGTTTGTGTGATACTCGCCAAAGACTTTGGCAAAGGCATTTAGCTCGTTTTTCTCTAAGCCCTCTTGTGCGTAGATAGAGTTTATCTCCTCTAGCTTGGTCGCGCGAAATGCTAGCATTCTTTTAAGTCCTTATCGCTTGGGGGTTGTTGCGTTTGTTGCGTTTGTCGTGCTTGGGGTTGTCGTGCTTGCATTTGCGCTCGCTTCGCTTGTGTCTGTGCTACATTCACAAGGGCTATGCTCGATAATGATAGGTAGCCCTAAGTGCAAGCCCCTGTCCTTGTCGTAGTGAATCATCGTAGCAATCAGCAATATAGCCACTATGATAAGCACAATATCTCGTAAATCTCGTAGTCCCGTGTCTTTATTCTTTTTCATCGCTTTACTCCTTTTTGTGGGGTTGTGTTTTATCGTGTTTTCTTTATTGCTCGTTTTGCGCCCCACGCTTATTTCACTTCTTTCTTGCGCTTTTGTTGGGCTTTTGTATTTAGCTTCATTTAGCTTCTTTAGCTTCCGCGCTTGACAATAAATGCAAAAACAGAATAACAAGCGATATTTTATCAAACCTGAATAAATTTTGACAAAAATAGCACTTCATAGCACTTCGGGGATTTTGGGATTTTAAAATTTAAAATTACACCCCAGCAAAACCAACTAATGCGAGAAATAAGGCTTTATCATTTTTATGCTTTTTGTAAAGCTATTGCGTTTAAAGTGGCAAAAATAGCAAGTTTATTTATCTTTATAGTGCGTTTTGCGCGCCACGATAAAAATATGCTCCTTGTCAGTGAAATACACAAGGCGGTGTTTGTCATTTATGCGCCGTGAATATAGTCCGCTTAAATCACCCTTTAACGCTTCAGGCTTACCAAGTCCTTTTAGCGCACCATTTCGCTCAATATCTTTTATAAGCGTGTTGATTTTGTCTAAAATCTTTTTATCAACGCTCTGCCAATATAAATACTGCTCCCAAGCATTATCCCAAAAGACTTTACGCATTGATTAGTTCTCTTTCAATGCCACGCCCTGCTTTTAGCTCTTTGTAGCCTTGCTTTAGCTGTGCCACATTTTCAGGGCTATAAAATGCCTCTTCTTCAGTCCGTTCTTCGCTCTTTGCCTTTATGCTAAAAGGAATCGCGCGTTTTTTAAGGGCTTGTTTGATAAACACGCGAATCGCCGTGCTGGTATCTAGCCCAAGCTCGCTAAAAAGTGCGTCTGCTTCTTTTTTGGTCTGCGCGTCAATGCGCACTTGTAGTAATGTCGTTGCCATAGTTATCCTTTAATTTAGAATTAAATTTGTATTGTAACATAATTTTGTTGTAATGATATTGCGCTTCACAACACCAACCCCTTTAAGTGCCTTTCATTTGCTTTTGGATTTTGTGGTAATTTTGCATTTTAAGTAGCAAGTTGCCTTTTAAATTTTAAAAAACTCCCACTTAATGCTCCCTAATCTTTAATCGCTTGATTCCGCGTGTCATCATAAAGCTTTGTTCATAAAAGATTGAGAGCACCACTAGCACGCCCGCCACGAGCGAGAGCGAGACAGAAAACATAATCATAAAATTATCAAAAAAACTTAGCAGATACTCTAAGCGCGTGGCATCATCTCTATGCTCGATAAAATCAAGGAGCGAGATGATACTTTGGTAGCCGTATTTGCCCGGAAACATAGGTAAAAGTGCGGGGAAAATCACCACTTCGATAGGGGCTTTTAGACGCTTTGCCACAAATGTGCCAAGCAGCCCGATAAAAAGGCTCGCCACAAAGCTAGCCCCCGAAAAGCTAAGAGCCCCACTCTCCATAAGTGAGGAGCGCGAGATATGCCCGATAGAGGCAAAAATCCCGCTCCACACGAGTGTCTTAAGCGGTGGGTTTAGCCCATAAGTAAAGCCAAAACCCGCCAAAAACGCGCAGATAAAATGCCCGATGATTGATTGCATAAATGAGCCTTGCAAAATCTCTGTGTGTAAAATCGCCAAAATACTCTCGTGCTGTGCCCAAAAGCTCGCTATGTCGCTATGCAAATTAAAATCAAACATTTTTACTCCTTAAACATTTTTTGCGCTTTTTGCGTGTGTTTTGCTTAAAAAACACATAAAATCCGCTCGCTTAAAATCTCTTAAAAACGCCACCTAAAACTCCTTATAAAATATTGATTTTAGCAATCCCAAGTGTGATAAACACGCCTGCGGCAAGGCAAATCATCACTACTGCCATATTTATGGTGCGCGAAACGCCCATTAGCGTGTTTTCGTGGATAATATCCACAAAGGCGTTGATGATAAGTGCTCCCGGGATAAGATAGAGGATACTCCCTGCGATTGCTATATCAGGAGTGGCTGTGATACCTAGCCACACGCCGATATAGGCGACAAAAGACACGATAAAAGAGCATAGCAAATATTGCGCTCGAGAATCTAGCTTGATTTTGTGGCAAAAAATGCGCGTCCAAATCCCCACAAAAGTCCCTGCAAATATGCAAAGCAGCGCACCTAAATCCCCACCAAAAAGCCGACAAAACGCTGCGTTGCCTACACTTATGACAAACACGCCCAAAATCGGGGATAATCGCTTTTGGGCGATATTGTAGTCATAAGACTGCTGTGCTTGGGGGAGGGTGAGCTTTTCATCGTGGATTTGCCAGCTTAGTGCGCTTAGGTTTGAGATAAGGGCGAGATTTAGGCTTAAGGGGGCGTTTTTTATGACTTGAGTGCGCCTTTTGTCATAGTTTTGGGTGTCGGTGATATTTATGGTAATGTATTTTAAAAACACAGTCAAATGCACCTCATAGCCCCACGCCCTAGCGATTCGCTCGGTGCATTTGATGATACGCGAAGTGTATGCGCCATTGCTAAGAAGCGCGCTTGAGTAATGCGCCAAAAAATCACACGCTTGCTCTATGGTGGGCTTTTGAGCGAGCTTTTTGGTAGTGTCTTTGTGTGGCATTTGCACTCCTTAAATATTTTTTGCAAATTTCTGCAAGGTAAGCCAAAAATTTGGCAGTCGAGTTTTGGCTAAAATCCAAGTTCAAAATCTAATAGAGAAGTATAAAAAAAGAAAGTATCAATTTGTGTAAAAAAATGTAAAATTACTTCAAAATCAAAATAAATCAATGAAATTTTGCAAGCAAAATTTGTTTTGCAAAAAAACAAAAAATAAGGCATAGAAGTGATAGAATCTACTCAAAAAAATCTAGCCACAAAAGCTAGCAAAATCAACGCTACCGCCGTCTATAACGAACTGCGCTTAGAGCATTCCCTAGAGATTATCGCACAAAAACTTTTCCTCCACACAGGCACTTTGAAGCGGTGGGAAGCT
>NZ_NXLN01000008.1:0-88443 GCF_003364135.1 Helicobacter sp. MIT 01-3238 | reverse complement strand
CCCCCCGTTTGTGTGCCGTGCGGAGTGGTTGAGATTTGAAGTAGATATTTAAGTAACTTTGTGTTTTTTGGATTATTAAAAACTTTACTCCCCATTATATTTTTTAATTCTGTTGTGCCTAACCCACTACTTGCAAAATCTATAAAACTTTTTGGCGGATTTTCTTTTTCTATCATTGCATATAAATTTCCGTTAGAATCTTTCTTTACCTCTTTGGACTCTAGCCATTGTTTATAATAAACAGAAAAGCCATTTTTACCATTTTTGATAAGAATCCTATCAATTTCAAGCATAGTTTTTTCCAGTGACCATTTCCAGCACCCATTTCCAGCACCCATTTTTGGTGGTCTTATTGTAATGTATCCTTGTTCTATCAATTCAATATTATCAGTATAAATTTCCTTTGTATTGTTTGCCCTAACGGCTTCCTTATCATAATCAAAGATTGGTTTAATATCATTCGTGTTAGGATTAAAATAAAATGTATAACCTAAACTTGGTCTATTTTCAAGACTACCGCCTTGTCCGCCACCCATAGAAAGCCCAGCACCTTCATAATAAAACTTGCCTGTTTTCTCGTCCTTAAACACTTTTACCTTTTCATTTTGCAAAATCTTATTGATTGGGTTAGATTCTATATTTTTAGCATAGCACAAAATGGTTTCGTGGTTTCTTTGAATCGTATCGGCATCATTTTGCGCATTTCCTTTAAGCCATATCATATCTCTGCAAAAATTCCTCTCCCCAAAAATATCATCAAAAAGGCATTTAAGATAGGCTTGATTTCTATCATCTATACTACAAAAGATTACGCCATCATCGCGCAAAAGCATTTTGGCGAGTTCTAGGCGTGGCTTTAGCATTGAGAGGAGATTATCACGGGTGATTGCGTTGTTATAGTTCGTAGGGGCGAAGTCGCCTAGATTGTCCTTGCCATAGGGCGGGTCGATATAGATGACTTTGATTTTTTCTCTATATGTGATGAGGAGATTTAGCAGTGCGGGGTAGTTGTCCCCTATGATAAGCGTGTGCGTCATAGCTTTTGGGTTATTTTCAAAGCTAAGTTTGCTATCTTTTTTTAGGTAGTGTATGGCGTTGCCCTTAGTTTTTTCTAGCCTTGTATCAAAGTGAAAGCCCGTTTTTTTATAAGTAGTCCCTAGCGCGCTAATTGCCTGTGCTTGCGCGATATTCTCTGCCTTGCTTATGAGCTTTTCTAGCAAATCGTAGTTGTTTTGCTCTAAGATTTTGTCCTCTACGCGTTGCTTTAGCTCGGCTAAAATATCACGCTTGACTTGGGTGAGACTATCAGTTGGATTGTCTTGCGAAGTGGTTGCGGAGGTGCTTTGGTGGGGATTTTGTGTGGTGCTTTGATGATTGTTTATGGTGTCTTGCGAAGTGTTTTTGTGATTATCCTGTGCCATTTGTGCTACCTTTTTTTAGATTTAAGGGGATAATTATAATATGTTTCGCGCTAAAGTTTTCTCTTTAAGTTGGATAATTCTAGCCAAAGTGCAAAAATCTAAAAACATTGCGCTAAAATCTCATTTCAAGCAAAATCCCTTAAAAACGCTCAAAACCCCCCCTCACTCATAAAAATCCCATATAGGAATCTCATAGCTTAGGCTGCTCACGCCCTCCACGCCCTGTATGCGCGAGTGTGCGACTGCCTTGCTTCGCTCAATCAGCAGCGGGATATACACGCCACTTTGGATAAGCAGCTCTATCGCCTCATCGCTTAGGGCTTGCGCGGAATTTGTGTGAGTAGATTTGTGTGCGGGGCTTTGTGGAGAATTTATAGCAGGATTTTGCGTGCTGTTTCGGGCGGGATTTGTGCCGTGATTTTGCCCTAGATTTTGTGGTTTTTGCGCGGAGTTTGCCACAGAGGCGGACTCTTTGATAGCCTGCAAAATAAGCGCGTCAATGCGTGGCTTCTCTTTCAAAGCACTTTGGGCGATATAGTCCCCGTGCCCAAGCGGCTTGGTGTAGGAGTAGAGCTGGGATAGCGGCTCATAGGGCGCACCCCACGAATCAACAAACGCCATATCAAACTCGCCCTTCCTTAGCGCGTTGGCATACATACTTGGCTCAAGCCCGCGCACGGACAGCGCGATATTTGCCTCTTTTAGCTGGGATTGGAGGATTTGGGCGAGCATTTTTTGGCTTGGCTTATCGCCGAAAAAAAACAGCTCTAGCTTTAGTGGATTTTGCTGCGTGTAGCCAAAAGAGGAGAGAATCTCACGAGCTTTTGTGAGATTTTGCTGATAGAGGTTTTGCTCTTTTTGTGAAGCATTGTTTTGAGTGGTTGGGTTTTGCTTGCTTTGCGTGGGTTGGCTTGGGTTGGCTTGGGTTGGCGGATTTTGGTTTTGTCCCTTTTGTGTGGGGGATTGGTTTTGCTTGTTTTGTGGGGCTTGGTTTTGAGGATTTTGCAGTTTAAATTCTGGATTGTGGTTGGCATTTTGGCGAGATTGTGGCTGTGCGGGGGAATCTTTGGGCTTAGTTTCTACCCACCCCCTAGTCCCACTCGTGCTAAGGGAGGGGGGAATAGTGCGATTATCATCTGCAAGCGAGGGAGGAACAATGCGTGTATGCACAAAAATGCTCTCCGCGACACTTGCTATGGGACTTGCTATGGTGTTTGTTGTAGGGCTTGCACCGCTTTCATCGCTAGGATTTGCACCACAATCCACGCTACAATCCCCGCCACCACTCTTATCACTCTTGCCACTCACGCCGTTTTCGCCACTATCGCCACTACTTGCACCACTCACACCTATGCCATACACCGCGTTTATCAGCGTATCTTTGTCTATGCTTAGGGCTATTGCCTTGCGGATTTGGGCTTGCTTTATGCGGTTAGAGTTTAGCATAAGGCTTGTGGCGAAAGAAGCCTGCCCAAGATACGCCCGAAACTTTGGGCTTTTGCCACTATCGCCACGCACGGTATTGATTTTGCCCGCACTTTTTAGCTCCTCATTTCTTATCTCTTGGAAAATCCTTATAGGAATCTCATCTGCGCCATATATCATATCCACCTGCCCCGCCCGCAGCGCGCTTAGCTTGGAGTTTGGCTCAAATATGACTTTGACTACCACCTCATCATAGTATAGCCCACCCTGCGCCTCTAGCCGTTTGCTGTCCCAATAGTGCGGATTTTTGGCGAACTTATCATAAGAGCCGAGCTTGGACTCGACTAGCATATACGCACCCGTGCCGATGGGCTCTGGGTTTTGCGCGACTAAGTCCAAATCAGGCGGAAACGCGCTAGGGGCGAGAAATCTAAATGGACGAGGCAGTGCAAGCTCATTTAGCGTGGGTGCGTAGGGCTCTTTTAGCACAAGTCGCACGGTGTAGTCATCTATTTTTTCTACGCGCTCCAAAGCCCTCGCTAGCCCACTCCACGAGTGCCTAGCGCGATTTTTGAGAATCGAGGCAAAATTTAGCACCACCGCATCGGCGTTGAACTCCTCGCCATTAGAGAAGCGCACGCCCTTGCGCAAGGAAAACACATAGACTTTGCCACTTGTATCGAGGGCAAAAGAAGTCGCTAGGCTTGGGATAATCGCGCCATTTTTGTCCGCCTTTAGCAGTCCCTCATAGAGCAGGTTTTGGGCAAACATAGCGTTTTTGTTATACCCCTGCGGGTTTAGCGCACCGACATTTTGGCTATATGCGATTTTTAGGACTTTTGGACTTGCTACAAGATTTTGGGAGGATTTTGAAGCGATGTTTTGGCTTAGATTTTCCCTCAAAAGCGACACGCTAAAAAACACGCACAAAGAAAAAATGCCAAGTGCTAGCCCAAACATAGCTAGGATTTTCACCCCACTTCCAATCACACTCCCAAATGCGCCTTCAAACCTATCCACACTCGCCCTAGCAAGTGCGATTATAGGCTTGAGAAAAGACTTCATTTTTTCCACCTTTTGCCACATTTTTTGTCCCACCGCGTCCCTTAAATCTTTGCAAAAATTCCCAAAATTTCACAAAAAATATGCTTTTTTGTGATTTTATAAATTGTATCCAAAAATATTAACAAAATCTATTTGGTAATATTTTGTTAATCAAAAAATTGCTAGAATGTCAAAAATGCACAAAAAATGTGTAGTTTTGTAAAAATTTCTAAGAATTTTCGTTTTGATTTTGCAAATTTATATCAAAATGGAAAAACTTTGGCTACACTGCTTTTTCATCGCCACACAAGCGATGCCAACAAACCGCGACAAAAAGCGAAATATATAAAAGTGCAATACATAAAAGCACGATAAGGACTGCAAATGAATCAAATCCAAGCCACCAACTTCAATCGCCACTCTAGCCACCACGACCCTTCAAACACCACCCAAAAACGCAAAACCACAAATCTATCCCGCATAGCCCTAAGCATAATCGCTTCTAGCTATCTGTGCTCACTAAATGCCAATCCACAAGCTACCCAAAATCAGTCTACACAAAATCAACTTGCGCAAAATCAAGCACATTCTACCCAACACGAGCAACCAGCACAAGCACAAACTATGCAAACTACGGCAACAAGCACACAAGATTTACCACAATCCCAAAGCACACAAGCAAGACAAGAAGCCCAAGCAAGCCACACAGAGCAAGCGGAGCAAGGAATGCAAACAGAGAATAAAGCGCAAGACACACAAGAACCCTCACTAGATTCCACACAAAGTCCCACACAAGCTACCCAAAGTCCCTCACTAGATTCTACGCAACAATCCACCGATACTCCGCCCACACCACACACACCAGCACAGCCAAAAACACCCAAATCCACCCAAAGCCCCATAGAGATAAAAGAGCTTGATAGAGTTGTTACCACAGGTTCTGCACTTGCAAGCGATATAGCTAGCATTCCGGGTAATGTCTCAATCATCGATTCCAAAGCGATTTCTACGCAAGCAAATACCAAAATAACAGACATTATCTCCAAGCAAGCAGGTGTCCACATCGACAACAACGCCAGCTTCAACCCCCGCCCAAAGGTAAAAATACGCGGGATAAACTACGGCACGCTAGTCTTGCTAGATGGGGTGATTTTGAGCGATTTGGAGGGAGAAGCTAGAATCCTAAATCAAATATTCCTAAACGAAGTAGAGCGTGTAGAAATCGCTAGAGGAGCGTCCTCCGCAGTATATGGCACAGGCGCGATAGGTGGCGTGATAAATTTCATCACCGCTATGCCAAAAAAGCTAGAGATAAAGGCTAGCGCAGGCTATGGAAGTGCTTTCATAGACGGCGAGGCAGATAGAAATGTCGCAAGTGCTTACTTAAGCGTGGGCAATGCCTTTTTGGACAAAAAGCTAAAAGTGAAGATTCACGGAGGGTTTAAGCGAAGTGAAGTATATGCCAACTCGCCATCGTATGTAAACGCCACACAGATGGAAGAGCAAACAAACAACCTAAGTGGCTACTACATAGACAACAAGGACAGATATATCATAGGCACAACCGGTGAAAGAGAAGTAAACATCTACGACATAGGCATAAAAGCTAGCTATGAGCTAGGAGAGAGAGATGAGCTAAGCGCGACATTTCGCTTCTCAAACCACAACTACGACACCAAAAACTACAAAACCTACCTAAGAGATGCCAGCGGAAATCCCACCTACACGATAAATAACCAAAACTACTTCATCGGTAGCGGACAAACAGGGCTAGGCACTTACTCACACATACTAGCTAGCCTAAACTACCTCCATAGCTTTGATGATGGCATATTTCGTATCCAAGCATCTAGCCTAAATCTCCTTAGCAAATGGCAGGACGCAGAAAATGGCGACACAAATAGAAACTTCTCTAGCGGAAAAGGCAGAGGACAAGACATCGACACAAGCAACAACTACCTAGACTTCATCTATGAGGATTTGCACTATGATAGGCAAAAATTCACGCTAGGAGCGCAGTTTCGCTACCACCATATCGTGCAGACAACGCCCATTCTCACAAATTGGCGTGATTCTAGCACAAGAAGTGGCTACCACAACAAATATGGGGGAGAGACATTTATAGGCTCGATATATGGCTCTCTTAATTCTCTTTGGGTAGATTCTAGCAAGTATGGCAAATTTGGCTCTACTCTAGCAGGTAGGTTTGATAATTGGGTAAATTTCGACAACTACATAGAAGACAAAGAAAATGCAGGAAACGCAGAGCTAAACAAACGCTTTGCCACTACCTACTTGCCTATCTTTAGTCCCAATCTAGCCTTGCACTACACCCCACTGCTTAGCTCCACCACCCCGCAAAACCTTACCCTAAAAACTAGCGTAGGATATGGATTTCGTATGCCAACGATGAGAGAGAAGTATTATTTCAACTTCGGCAGTGGAGGCTCTGGGCACGAGGGGCGAGAGCACAGCCCAAACCTAAAGCACGAGCAAGCACTAAGCTTTGAAATCGGCGCAGAATACCAAAGCAAATGGATAAACACAAGCCTTTATTTCTACAACATAGAAATGTTTGATATGATATACCAAACAGGCGATGGCTCTAACACCGTCCGAATGCGAAGAAACGCAGGCAGGGCTAGAATCAATGGCATAGAATACACCCTAGAGATTCCCATCTATCGCGCCCTAGCCTTTGGTGCGAACTACACACTTACAAATACACAATTCCTAACCAACACAAGTGCTAACCCAAACCAAAGCACCAAAGGCAACGCCCTCCCAGCTATCCCCAAACATAGCGCAAACTTTAGCCTTTCTTACGCACCAAAATACGGATTTTATGGCTCTTTGTGGGCGCACTACACAAGCGCGTTTTTCTACGATGATGCAAACACAAGGCTTTGGGGCTCTTTATATAGCTATGATGAGCAATTCACCCTAAACGCCAAAGCGGGCTATGCCTTTGCAAATGGGATTGACATATCCGCGCAATTTCTAAATATGACAAACAATAGGTATTGGGACTACTACATAATGCCGGGTGCTAGCTTCTACCTCCAAATCGGCTACAAGCTATAAGTAAAATCGCAAATAAAATCATAGCGACTTTTTGTCATACTTAAGCGAAGCGAAATATCTCAAAAAATAACCTCAAAATCAAAATCCCAAAAATCCCTAGCTTTTCTTATTTTTCAAAGCATTGCCGACAAGCTGCGTTATATCATTTTGCAAATTAGGATTTTTAGATATGAGTCGCTCGCGTATTTCAGCAGCTTTGTCCGTGTCTATGCTATCTAGCGAGACTAGCTCTTTTACCGCATCAAGCCATTCTTGTCTTTGTAGGGATTGCGGTGCGATGATATTAAACTTTTTGATAAACATATCCACTAGCTCTAAGGCTTTGGCTTGAGTTTTGGCATCAGGGATAAGTGCGCGAAAATCCTTTATGGTAAATTGCTTTGGCTTAGGAGGACGCACGCCGAACGCCGAACGCGCCACAACCCCAAACACAAGTAGCACCGAGCCAAGCCCAAATGCCAAAATCAAAAATAGCGCGAAAAACCCGTGATTAAACATTGCTACTCCTTGTAATGTAAATGCCCTTTTAGTATAAATATTTTTAGCACAAACGCCTTTTTGCTTTATCTTATGGAAGTGATTGATTTTACTTGCATTCTAGCATTTTGTGCTTTTTCACTTTTTGCACGCGTGGCTATTATTTCGCGCTTTTGCCTACTAGCTTTCCTACTATTTGTCTTTTTGCTTATTTGCCTTTTGGTGCTGATAAAACGCATTTATCGCTTCGACAAAGCCATCTAAGCTCCCGCAATCATATCGCTTCCCTTGAAATTTATACGCAAGCACGCGTCCATTTTTTGCCTGCTCCATTAGCGCGTCTGTGATTTGGATTTCGCCCTTTTTACCCGGAGGCGTTACTCGCAAAATATCAAAAATATCAGGCGTGAGTATATATCTGCCGATGACTGCGAGATTTGATGGGGCTTCTTTTTGGCTTGGCTTTTCTATCATCTTGCTTACACGATAGACATTTGGAGCGATTTCCTCCCCTGCTATTACACCGTATTTGTCTACCTCGCTTAGTGGCACTTCCTCAATGGCGACAATAGAGCATTTATGCTTAGCATAGAGTTTTGTCATTTGGGCTAGCACGCCATCTCCCTCATTGTAGCACAAGTCATCAGCCAAAATCACCGCAAAAGGCTCATTGCCTATGAGCGTTTCCCCTGTCAAAATCGCGTGCCCAAGCCCTTTCATTTCGTTTTGGCGAGTGTAGGAAAAAGTGCATTGTGTGATGAGAGAGCGCACCTCATTTAGCAAAAACTCCTTATCCGTTCCTTTGATTTGGTGCTCTAGCTCATAGCTTATGTCAAAGTGGTCTTCGATACTGCGCTTACCCCGCCCCGTAACAATTGCCATCGTATGACAGCCAGCACTTAGAGCTTCCTCTACACCGTATTGGATAAGTGGCTTTGCAAGCACGGGGAGCATTTCTTTTGGCATAGCCTTTGTCGCGGGGAGGAAGCGCGTGCCATAGCCTGCTGCTGGGAAAAGACATTTTTGTATCATTTTGGATTCTCCTTTTTATGAGATTTTTTGGGCTAGATTTTAGATTTTGCTCCAATCGCTGATTTTCTTAAGATTTATTAAGAATCAAGTCGCATTGTAATCCACAAAGACAAAAAAAGCGTTAATAGACTTTTATCACGCATTATCTCTTATTTGCCTTGATTATTCTTGCGTTGCCCCTAGCATATCTGCTTCCCCACTCTGCGCTTTCCCCTCTGCGCTTACTTTGCACTTACTTTGCGCTTGCTACACTTCAGGCATATCCCTAGACTCACTAAGCTCATCTATCTCTTTAGAGTCTACCACTAGCTCCCATTTCTCATCATTGTCAATGATTTTTGTTTTGTCCAGCTTATCTAAGTCTTGGTCTTCATCTTGGGCTTCTTTGATTTTTGGTAGGGATTTTTTGGTTTTTGCGCCTAGCTCTTTTAGACTCTCTGCTCGCGAGCTAAGCCCGCCTTTGCCATTTATCTTTGTCTCCATTTCATCGCTTGTGTTTTGAGCTTGCTTGAGTGTCTTTTTTAGCCGCTCAAAGTCCTCATAAAACGAAGCAAACTTATCATAAAATCTGCCAATCTCTTCAAACGCCCTTTGCACTTTCTCATCACTCTGTATATGCACCCAACCGATGCTGATAGTTTTTAGAGCCATAAAAAGCGTGTGTGGCGTGGTGAGGTAGATTCCCTTTTGATAGGCGTATTGGTAAATATACGCGTCCGCTTCCAATGCCATATCTAGTATGTTTTGATATGGCACAAAAAGCAATACAAACTCGTGCATTTTGGCATTTTTAAATCTAGGATTGCTAGAGTGAAATCTCTGATAGTTCTTTTTTGCTAGCTCATCTATGCGAGATTTTAGATTTTTGGCGATTTGAGCTTGTAGAAGCGAGTTTGAGAGCGCGTTTGGTGCGGGATTTGTGGCATTTATAGAAGCATTTGGTAGGTTTTGCGTATCGCTTGGGATTTCGCCTTTTGGTAGAGAATCACTCTCAAGCCCCGCATTTGAATCTAAAGAATGCGTAGAGTCCGCACTTGGCAGATTTGGCAGTGAAAATTTAGAATCTATCACAATCCCGCTTTTGGTATCAAAATACACCACCGCATCGGGGACAAACCGCTTGCTTACCCCACTATCATCATCGCTAAAGCTACTTTGAAGTTCATAGTTTATCCCCTCTTGCAAGCCACTTGATTCTAGCACGGTCTTTAGTTGTAGCTCGCCAAAATTCCCCCGCACCTTCTTTTCGCCTTGCAGGACTTGGGCTAGCTTGTTTGCGTCCTCGCCTAGCTTGCGTGAGTAAGTAAAGATATGTGAGATATTTTCTTTTAGGCTTGCTTCATTTGCAATCAAGCTTTTAGAATACCCCTCCATTTCCTTTTTTAGCGGGGTAAAAATCTCTTCTAGCAACTCCCTAGAATCTTTATTTAGCATTACTTTGTTTTGATTTAGCAAGGCAGTTTTTTGGATTTCTAGGTTTTTTTCTAGCTCCTCTTTGAGTGTTTTTAGGCTATTTTCATATCGTTTTTCTAGCTTTTCTAGCTCGCCTTTTTGGTTTTGCTTTAGCTCATCTAGTTGGGTGGATTTATCCTTTAGGGCTTGGGCATAGAAGTGGTTGGAGGATTCTAGTTTGGCTTCCAGCTGTGCTAGGGATTGGGATTTTTCTTTGGCTTCTAGCTGTGCGGAGTAGAGTAGGTTTTGGGTATTTGCTAGGAGTGATTTTAGGGATTTTACTTTCAGTAGTGCTAGAGCGCAGATGAGGGCTACAAACACAAGTAGCCAAGAAGATATATCAAGCATATCAAACATCGTAGTTCCTTTTTTTGATTTTTGGCAAATTTAGCAAACGCGATTATAGCATATTTAGAATCTTTGGCTTAAACAAGAATCAAAAGCCAAGCACGCAATTAAAAAGCAAGGGGCAAGTAAAGAAAAAGTCAAAAAAAACAAGCAAAGCAAAAATCAAGCAAAGAAAGTTAAGTAAGCAAAAGATAGATTCCCAAACAAAGCAAATACAAATATTTGCGTGGCGACTAGATTGCTAGAATCTAGCAAATCGACAAAACCACCACGCAAATTAGAAAAGCCCTATACACTGCGCTAGCCAACTAAGCCTAGATATGACAACGCCACTATATATCATAGCGGAAGCGCACAACCCCCGTGATACCACCTTGCTGTCTATCGGCTTTGCGCAAGTAGGAGTTATACCAGCCTATGTGTGGGACTATGGTAAAGTTTTTGGAGACTTTGTAGGGGACTTGGAAAGAGACTTTGTAGCTGTGGACAAACTCATTTGCCACCGCTTGAGTGATAGCTGCACGATTTGCAGTCGCTCCATTTCCACCATAGCTTAGCTGATAGCCCGCACCAAGCGTGAAAGAGAGAGCGTCATTTGCCTTGTAACTAAGCTCAAAAAACCCGCCACCTCTCTTTGTATCAGTGCCTGTGGCTATGCTTCCGTAGTTGAAGTTGCCCGTGCCATAGGAAGTCCTCTGCTCGCCGTATAAATCGCCATTTATGCCATAATTCACAAACACAGACAAAGACACAGGTCCAAACACAGGTTTTACCCCTGCGATGACATTCCACGCGTGTCCGCTTCCTACACTTGCAGGTCTTGTTCCGCCGCTTGCATTTGCGTTGTAGTATTTGTATGTCGCGCCCACTTTGAAGTTGCTTATCGCGCCTTTGTTTCTAAACTGATAGGCGACACTCACTCTAGGCACTTCCCTTATGGTGTAGTGGTCTTGGATAAGTGCTATGCTCACACCTGCATTGCTATAAGCTAGCTGTGTGTCGCGATTGCCCGTGATGACAGAGCCAAAGCCCGTGCTACCTGTGTCTTGATGCAAAAAGTCGCTATTAAACCCACCCTCTACCGTGGGAGAGTCATTTCGCCCAAAAAGTAGCTTGCCACCTTTGCCGAAGTCATACTGCCCAAAGAATTTACGAATCCCGGGCATACCTGTGGTTGCACCACTTGTCATAGAGGGCTCTTGCGCACCTATCTCAAGCTTTAGCATAAACTTATCATAGTGCGTGTCAATACCTATGCGAGAATTTACTTGGATTCCCGCTATGTATTGGCTGTCTTTGTTTATGTCGCCACTTTGCTGTGTAGTAATCCCACCGCCACCTGTATAGCCCAAAAGCGCACCATATAGATTTACCTTTATGGCTTTTTCGTCATTGTTATACACTTGGATTTCAGCTAGTGCAGGCACTGCCAATGCCGCACAAAGCGCGCAAGAAAGAGAAAGACTAGGAAAAGTAGAAAAAGGCGAAGCCCCCAAATGGTGTGAATGCCGTGAGAATCTCCAAAGGCGTGAAAAAGAGCGCGTAGCTCCCCTCTTGTAAGCATTTGCTAACATCTCAAACTCCTTGTAAAAAATCGCTCCACCGCTTTTGCAAGCAAAATCTATCAAAAGATTTTTAGATTTTGCCTTAGAGATTGCTTGATAGATTTGCTCCACACCCGACATATTTCACAAATCCCAAAACTCAATCAAAAATCAGCAAAGCAACTCTATACTACAAAAAAAAAAAAAAACGGATTTTTAACCTTTGTTATTTTTGTGTAAATTTTGTAAAACTTTTGTAAAACTTTATGCCACCTCTTGCCACTTCATTTTTGCCCCCCAATTTTTTGCTACCAAAAATAGATTTTGCAAGTCAAAAGCCAAAAAATAATCAAAATAAGAAAAATCAACAAAATATGCTAAAATACACCACTTAAATCAAAACAATGCCTCTAAAACCCCCAAAAAGCAAAATCTAAAATAGCAAATATAAGCCAAAAAGGAGCGATGATGCAAGGAGCGATGAGTGCGCTTATCACGCCATTTAAAGACGGCAAGGTAGATGAAGCGACATTTATGAGCCTGCTGCGCAGACAAATCCGCTGTGGAATGGACGCGTGCGTGCCTGTGGGCACTACGGGAGAATCCGCCACACTAAGCCACAGCGAGCATAAGCAGTGCATAGAAATGGCAGTAAGCGTCTGCAAAGGAAGCAAGACAAAAGTCCTAGCAGGAGCGGGGAGCAATGCCACAAGCGAGGCTATCGAGCTAGCCAAATTTGCCCAAGAGTGTGGAGCTGATGGCATACTATGCGTATCGCCGTATTACAACAAACCAAGTCAAGAGGGGCTATATCAGCACTACAAAGCCGTAGCCAAGTCCGTAGAAATCCCACTTGTGCTATACAATGTCCCCTCCCGCACAGGAGTCAATATCGAAACAAGCACGGCTATAAGGCTATTTGAAGAAGTGCCAAATATCACTGCGATAAAAGAAGCTAGCGGCTCTATGGAGAGAATCATTGAGCTAAACACTCACGCGCAAGGGCTAGCAATCTTTAGCGGAGAAGACGCTATAAACTACCCAATCCTAGCAAACGGCGGAAAAGGTGTAATCAGCGTAACGGGCAATCTTTTGCCAGACAAAATCGCCCAGCTCACACACTACGCGCTTGAGGGCAAAATATTGGAATCTAAAGCGATAAATAATGAACTTTATGATATAAATTCGGTATTATTTTGCGAAAGCAATCCTATACCTATCAAAGCTGCGATGTTTTTGAGCGGGCTTATACCCACACTAGAGTATCGGCTACCTTTGGTCGCTCCTAGCGTGGAAAATATGCGTTTGATTGAGCAGATTTTACAACAATATGAGGTGTGCAAATGAGTGTAGATTCTAATAAAAATGCCTGCTGTGGCGCAAGCGAGATGAAAGGCAAGACGCTTGTCATAAGTGGAGCGACAAGAGGCATAGGCAAGGCGATTTTGTATAAATTCGCCCAAAATGGCGTGAATGTGGCTTTCACTTACAACAAAAACGAAGAAGAAGCAAATAAAATCGCTAGCGATGTAGAATCCAAATACGGCATAAAAGCGCGATTTTACCCGCTAAATGTGCTCGAGCCAGAGCAGTATGTCGAGCTTTTTAGCAAGATTGATGTGGATTTTTCACGCGTGGATTTTTTTGTCTCCAATGCAATCATTTATGGCAAAAGCGTAGCAGGCGGGTTTGGTCCTTTTATGCGATTGCGTCCAAGAGGGCTCAATAATATCTACACTGCCACCGTGCTAGCGTTTGTCGTAGGTGCGCAAGAAGCGGCAAAACGAATGAAAGAAGTAGGAGGCGGGGCAATCGTGTCGCTAAGCTCTACGGGCAATCTCGTGTATATGCCAAACTACGCAGGGCACGGCAACTCTAAAAACGCCGTAGAAACAATGGTGAAATACGCCGCAGCCGAGCTAGGCGAATGGGGAATCCGCGTAAATGCCGTGAGTGGCGGTCCTATCGATACAGACGCGCTTAGGGCATTCCCAGACTATGCCGAAGTGCGAGCCAAAGTGGAAGAGCAATCCCCGCTAAACCGAATGGGGACGCCACAAGATTTAGCAGGTGCGGCGTATTTCCTCTGTGATAATGCCCAAAGTGCGTGGCTCACAGGACAAACAATCGTAATTGATGGTGGCACGACATTTAAGTAGCCTTAAATGGGATTTTAGTGGGATTTCGGCAAGATTTTGCCAAAATCTTTATTGTTGGCTTTTGAAATATTTGGCAGATTTAGTTGTTGTATTTGTCGTGGCTATTTAGGGTGTTTTGCTAGCTTTTAAGCAAAATCAAATCCTAGCAAAAGCATTTATTTAGGGCAAACAACTAGGACAAGCCACCAAAATCTACAAGCAAAATCCACCAAACCATTTTTTTGATTCTTATAGATTTAGCTTTCCTTGCGCTTTTTATACTTCTCCACGCTTTATTTGATACTCTTTTTGCTCCATTTGATTTTATTTGCGCTTTTTGCGCCTGCTTTGTTTTTGGCTTTGCTTTTTTGGCAAAACTTACGCAAATCACTTCACAAAATCCAACATTTTGCAAAATTTAAATCAAAATTTAAGCAAATTATAAGAGAGTTATAAATAATATTTTGTATCATTTTTTGTTTTTCTCATAATCACGCCAAAAATGCGAATAACCAAAAAGAGAAACCAAGCCAAAATCTGCTAAAACCTCATCAAACCCAAACAAAAACATAAGGAAAAATATGCAGCCAATACAAACCAAGCAAGCCACACCACAAAAACACCCGCCCCGCTACAATCGCGTTTGGATTTTGAGTGTTTGTATCGCGCTAGGATTTTGTCTATGTGGCTTAGTGGCACTTGTGCTTGGCGATAGTGATGAGGTGTGGGGAGTGGCTAGGCTTTGTAGGGCGATTTTTGGTATAGGGCTAGATTTTGGATTTGACTCTGGCTCACTTTCTAGCGATTCTAGGATTTTGTGGGAAGTGAGAATGCCTAGAATCCTCCTAGCAGTGCTTATCGGTGCGCTACTAGCTTCATCTGGTGCAGTTACGCAGAGTATCTTTGCAAACCCAATCGCAGACCCATATATCATCGGTATCGCTTCTGCTGCGACTTTTGGGGCGGTGCTAGCGCATTTTATCGGGCTTGATGATGTGTATTATGGTGTGGTGGGGTTTGTGTGCTGTGCTACATTCTCGCTACTTATCTTTGCCCTGCAAGAGAGGGCAAATATCACTACGCTACTAATCATTGGCATCGCTATTAGCTCGTTTTTGGGTGCGATTAGCTCGCTATTTATGTATATCATCGGTGAGTCAAGCTTCAAAATCATAGCGTGGCTTATGGGCTATCTGGGATTGAGCGCGTGGTATAAAGTATGGATTTTAAGCGCGGTGCTTGTGGTGTGTCTAGGGTATTTCTACGCTCATAGGAATGGACTAAACATAATCCTAAGTGGCGATGAGGAGGCAAAAAATCTAGGGCTAGATGCAAAAAAGCTAAAGCGAAATCTACTCATCATTTCTAGCTTAAGTGTTAGCTTTGGTGTGGCTTTTAGCGGGCTTATCGGCTTTGTGGGGCTTATTATCCCTCACATTGTTCGGCTTGCTCTGCGTGATTATAACAATGCCCTTGTCCTGCCATTATGCACGGGACTTGGTGGGCTATTTTTGCTTTTTTGCGATACTATCGCGCGAAGTGTGCAATCATTTGAGATTCCCATCGGAATCATCACAGCGTTTTTTGGTGCGCCTATATTTTTGTATCTCGCACTAAAGTCAGCTAGACTCTAGAAGTCGCATTTGTGATTGGCAAGTGGGTTTTGCAAATGATTTACGCAAGTGATAAGGCAGTGATTAAAGAAATGGCAAGGAAGTGGCAAATCTTATGGAATCCATATCTGTAAAAAATCTAAGTTTTTCTTATGGCAAAACCCCGATTTTGCAAGACATTAGCTTTGCTGTGCAAAGCGGGGATTTTGTAGGGATTTTGGGTGCAAATGGCTCAGGCAAAAGCACGCTCATAAAAAACATACTAGGATTTTTAGCCCCTGCCAAAGGAGAGATAGAGATTTTGGGCAAAAACATAAAAGAGTATGACATAAAATCCCTAGCTTCCCTTATCGGCTTTGTCCCCCAAAAATCCGCCATAAATTCGCCACTGCTTGTAATGGACTTTTTGCTTATGGGGCGATATAGCGCGCTTAAGAAGGCGTTTGGCGACTATGATAGTAGCGACAAAGCACAAGTAGAATCAGTGGCTAGGGATTTGGATATAGAGCGGTTTTTGCAGCGCGATATTTTAAGCCTTAGCGGTGGGGAGTTTCAACGTGTCTTGCTTGGCAGGGCACTGCTAAAAAATCCAAAGATTTTGCTACTAGATGAGCCAACAAGTGCGCTAGATATGAGCTATGCCTTAGAGCTGCTAGGGCTTTGTGAGGGGCTTTTATCACGCAGTATCGCTATCGTAGCAGTCCTGCACGACTTGAATCTAGCCTCGCTTTTTTGCAAAAATATCATCTTGCTAAAAGATGGGCAAATCTACGCGCAAGGTAGCCCAAAAGAGCTTTTTACCCCTAAGATTTTAGAGGAAGTGTATGGGCTAGACTGCAAAGTGATTTATGAAATGGCTTGTGGCAAAGAGATTCCATTTGTCCTACCTCTAAAACCAAATAAGGAGAATCCACAATGAGTGATAAAAACAGCACAAAAAACGATATAGGCAATATATTTTTGCAGATTTTGCCTAAAGGCTTGCAAAACCTGCGCAAACACTTACGCACGAACTTTTGCAAAAAATCACGCAATAAATCGCACAAAAAGCTATGGCAGATTTTGGTAGTGGCACTGCTTGGAGCATTTGGCACGCACGCACTAGCACTTCAAAACACCGCCACAAATACTAAAACCAAAGCTAGCCCACAATCAAATCAAACAAAAGAGATGAGGCTAGTCGTGCTAGACCCCGCAAGTATCGAAATCATCTACCTACTTGGCAAGCAAGATAGCATAAAAGCAATCGCCACAATGCAACAATCCCATATCTACCCCCAAGAGCACACTTCAAAGCTACCAAGTGTGGGGAGCTTTTCTAACCCATCGGTAGAAAAGATTTTATCACTAAAGCCCACTCTTGTGATTTTGAGTCTATACTCGCTCGGGCTAAAAGAGAGGCTAGAAAATCTAGGGATTCAAACAGCATATCTACAAGCAGATAGACTAGAAGATATGTATGAAAATATCGCCAAAATCGCCACCCTGCTAGGCGAGGAAGCAAAAGGAGCGCAGCTCATAGACAAAACAAAGCGTGAGATAAATTCCCTCCAAGCCACACAACAAAGCCAAAAGCCACAAAAAAGCGTGATATTTCTATATAGTAGCAATCCCCTAATGGCGTTTAATGACAACTCCGTAATTGCAGATATTTTGCGCTTGCTAGGGCTACAAAACAAAACTATCGCTACCAATGTCGCCCGCCCCATACTCTCAAATGAATTTCTGCTAAAAGCCGACCCAGACATACTCATACTTGGTGTGCAAGCAAATGATATATCCACCCTCATCGCTCAAAATCCAGCACTAAAAAACCTAAAAGCCTACAAAAACAACGCGATTTTTACATACCCAAAGGCACATAGACTACTTCGCGTAAGCCCCACCATAGTAGATGGCATAAAAGACCTAAAATCCACGCTAGATAGCGCGACAAAATAGTGTCAAGATTGATATATTTAAGAGGTTTTGTGATATTTAATTGGGTTTAGAAGTTTTGTAGTGTGAGGGATTTTTGTCGTTTGAGTGGGGAATTAAGCGTTTTGTTACATTAAAGAGTATTTGTCATATTGAGCGTAGCGAAATATCCAAAAAATAAAATATGCAAGTAGGGACATTACGCTTCACTCAAATATTACAAAACAAAAAAGCTAACAGCCCAAATCTAAGCGGGCTTGACAAACAAGCCACACTCAAAAAAACAAGCTAAGTCCCCGCAAAAACAAGTCAAAAAACAAAAGCCTACTTGTGAATCGCTTCGATTTTCTCGCTAAATGCGTCATAAGCACCAGCCATTATCTCTGTATGCTCGTTTTCAAACTCTTGCAAAATCCACCCCATCTTCTCTCTATATATGGATTCTTGCTCTTCGTTAGATTGTAGCTCTTTTTTTGCCTGCTCTAGTTTAGCCAAAAACGGGCTAGAGATTTTTGCTAGAGCAGCTTCAAACGCACCAAAATCGCTTATAGCTCCATATTTTTGCGCAGATTCTCTAGCCTTTGTTTTTGTTTGCTGCATAGTTTCGTTATGCCATTTTTCTATCTCTTTCATATTTTCATTTTTGTCTTTAAACTTGCTATAAAAATGCTCATAGCCACTACCGATAAGGTTGTCAGTTTTTGAGCGATTTTTCTGCTCGGCTTTTAGGATAACCTTTAGGATAGATTCTAGGGAGCTTATCCTTGATTTAAACGCGTTTTGTATATCTTGGATATATCTTTGCGTTTGGTCTTGCTTGTGTTTTTGGATTTGGGCTGATTGCTCGGTAGTGAGGGCTTGTAAACTAGCTAGACTTCCTGCAAGTGCCACTCCAAACGCCACTCCTGCAAACATAGAGATTCTGCCTGACTTTTTCATTACTTACTCCTTTTGGTTGTTGTATTTAGCTTTCTAGCCAAAAACTAGATTCTAACACTTTTTTTACAAAAAATCACAAATATCACATTACTTAGTCGTGTTTTGGTGCTGTTTTTGTAGTATTTCGCGATATTTTTGGTTTTTTGTGGCGATTTTGGTTTGGATTGCACGATATTTTTTGCAAAAACACGCTAAATATTCACTCTCAAATATTCTAAATTCACTTTAGCAAGGCTTCATCTACTATGCAGGTAGCGATATGAGATACCGCACCCCTTAGAGACACGCAGCCATTGCTATCCTCGCTAGCTTGTGCTGGCTCTCCACTAGGTGGGATAAGCCTAGCACTGCTATCCACTCCATAAAACCGATACCCCACCACAAGCGCAGCTGCCATACCGCTACCACAAGATAGCGTTACTCCCTCTACACCCCGCTCATAAGTAGCAAACTCCACGCGCTTATCATCGATTTTGTGTGCGATAGTGATATTTGCATCAAATTTATCTCTAAGTATTGCCAAAATCGGCTTTGCTTGCGCGGTATCTCTAGCCTTTGGTAGCAAGTGCGCTGGCAGAAAACACACAAGATGAGGCACGCCTGTATTTAGAGAAAACCATTGGCTATTTTTGAGTGTCTCAAGCGTATCAAGGCAATCTCTAGCTAGCTTTTCACTCTCCTCTACAAAGTCCCTCCCAAACTCGCCATCTAGCTCCTCCCCGCCAAAATCCCCTATCGCCCATCGCAGTGCCATATCCATACTAGAATCTTTGGATTCTTTTATCGCCTTTAGTGAAGTCTGCGAAGACTGAATCTTTGTCATATACTCGGTAATATCCCGCAAAAGCACAATCTCTTTTAGCGTGCCAAGTTTTTTTAAGCTGTGAAATTTCCCTAGATTTGCCTGCACGATGTCGCCATTTACTTCTATGTCTATGACACCTGCGCCACTTAGAAAGCTATGCCTTTGCTTTGCTAGCCCCGCTCCAAAGGCATAATGCCCCACGCATCTGCTCGCACTTCCACACATATTTGCCCTGCTCCCATCAGAGTTATAAAAATCCCATTTATACGCAGTATTTTGCCCGCTTGTGTCATTTGGAAGCACCACCACTAGCCCATCTGCTCCTATGCCACGAAACCTATCACAAAGCCTAACAGCAAGCGAGCTAAAATCCGCTTCCGCAATCGTATGAAAGATAAGGAAATCATTGCCATTTGCGCAGTATTTATGCAGAGTGATTGTTTGCATTTGCGGGGTTTTGCTCATCGTGTCGCTCCTTGTTTTAAGTTTTTGTTGTTACTTTTCGCGCTTTTTTGTCATTCTTGGCATATAAATTTACAAAATTCGTCCAATATTTAAGTTTTAGGTGTTAGAATTGTAGCGTATTTGAGTGTTTTTGGTGTGTTTTGTGTGCTTTTCATAGAAATACCAAGATGTAGAAAAATAAGGAGAAACAATGCAAAAAGACATACTGCTACTTATGGGCAGGTATAACCAAAGCGCAAATAGCGCGATGATAGAGGTGCTTGAGGATTTAGATGAGGTAGCGTTGCACAAAGACAGGGGGCTTTATTACAAGTCCATTATTGGCACTATGGTGCATTACACCACAGGCGATGCGAGCTTTTTCAAAGACTATTTTGCGTCTTTTTGTGAGAATCCACCAAGTGCGAGCAAAATTGAGGCAATGCTAGAATCTCCTTTCGCCCTCAAAAGCGAGATAGCAAATGACGCGACAAATCTTTTTGCCGCAAGGGAGGAAATCGATAGCTATATTTTGCAAGTGATTGAGGGGATAGGCGACTTTGGCGCGATAAAAGAGCTAGCTTTCCCGTGGGGAGCGATGAAAAAGCCTGTGTATCAATTCATCTTTGGGATACTCAATCACGGCACGCACCACAGAGGTATGATAGCCTCCGTGCTTGACACACTAGGTGTGCAAAACGACTTTAACGGCGCACTTGGAATCTAAGCCAAAATCTTTGGTAGTCCAAATCCAGAAAAAAGCCAAGATAAATACGCCACAAAAGTAGAAAACCCAAAATCTACTTCCAAAGCCCAAAAGCCCCAAAATCACGCAATCCAAAATCCAGGGAATCCTTTGGCACGAAAAAATATCACGCAAAATCTTAGCCTATATCTTGTCGCTAGCAAGGGAGAGAGGAGCGATGAGGAGTTTTTGGGCATAGTTGATGAGGCACTGCAAGGTGGGGTAGGCATAGTGCAACTGCGAGAAAAGCACCTTAGCTCGCACGAGTTTTACGCCCTTGCTTGCAAGCTAAAGGCACTTTGTGATAGACACTCCACCCCGCTTATCATCAATGACAGGATAGACATAGCTCTAGCGTGTGGTGCAAGCGGAGCGCATATCGGTGTCAAACACGATTTGCCCCTCCAAGTGGCTAGGAGGATTTTGGGTGAGGATAAGATTTTGGGTGTGAGTGTAAATAAGCTAAATGAAGTAGATGAGCTAGCAAAAGATTTAATCAGCGCAGACTATCTAGGAGTAGGCGCGATATATCCCACACAAAGCAAAGCAGACGCACTTATCATAGGCATAGACGGACTAGCTAGTATCATAGAGCAAGTCTCCCAAAAAATCTCAAAAGACTTGCCCATAGTGGCTATCGGTGGGATAAATGAGGCAAATATCCACTCTCTAGCAAGCACAAACATAGCAGGAGTAGCAGTGGTAAGCGCGATAATGAACTCGCCAAATCCAAAGCAAGCCACGCAAAATCTAAAGCAAAGTCTAAAACCAAAATCTAAGCCCTAAGAGTCTTTGTCAAAAACCACCACAAAAACGACTTACAAAAGCAGGTGTAAAGACAAAAAGCAGGGCTAAAGTCAAACAGCAAGCAAGCTACAAACAAAGCAATGCTAAAACAACAGCTAAAATAGCCAAAAGAGCACAAAAAGGAATCTTATGAAAATCCTAAACAAAATTTTGGACAAAATCTCAAGCAAAATTTACAACAACCCTAAGCCAAAATCCCTACCAAATGCACAAGAAGCGCAAAACACACAAGATTTGACACAAAGCACACCAAAAGACAACACACCAAACCAATCACCACAAACTTCACAGCCCACAAAAAGTGCGCAAAATTTAGCAAAAAATCCTTATCACTCTTTTCGTGCGCAAGTGTTTTTTGGGCTTGCTTTTTGTGTTTCGCTAGCTCTTATGGCGTGGCTTTATTATGCGTTTTTAAACGCCCTTTGTATAGCAGCATTGCTATGTATCGCTAGCTATTTTATCAAGCAGTGGTTTTCTGCCTTTATCAAAAGCAACGCTTTGTCTTCGCTTCTTAGCGTATGTGTGCTACTTTTGCTAATCATCGTGCCGCTGTTTTTTATCATTCATCTTGGGGCGTTATCGCTTCTTAGCGTTGATTGGCTACAAGCCCAATCGCTATACCAACAAGCAAATGACAAAATCACACAGATTCTATCCCTCATACCGATTAAAGCAAATCTACCGTTAGAAGAAAACCTTTTATCAAAGTTTTCTCTATCCTCTATCGTGGCAAATGCCACCAAAATCGCCTCTTATGTGCTTATGAGCAGTGTAAGCTTTGTCATAGATATTTGTTTTATCGCAGTGTTTTTGTTTGTGTTTTTTTATTATGGAGGGCGGATTTATAAATATATGGAGCGGATTTTGCCATTCAAAAGTGAGCAAATCGCCCTTGTCGCAGGCGAGATAAATGGCGTGCTTAGAGTGGTGTTTTTCTCTACGATTCTAAATGTCTGCTTACAAGGCGTGGCGTTTGGAGTGTGTGCGTGGGCGTTTGGGCTTGATGGAGTGCTTTTGGGACTGCTTTATGGGATTTGCTCTCTTATCCCTATCATCGGTGGTGTGCTAGTGTGGCTTCCTACTTGTGCCCTGCTTTTTGCGCAGGGAAATCTTTTTGCTGCAGTGTTTTTGGCAGTATATAGCGTGGTGTTTATAGCATTTATCATCGATAGCGTAGTCAAGCCATTTTTGATTCGCATAGTAAATAAAAAACTGCTTGATAAGCCACTAGAAGTGAGTGAATTTGTGATATTTTTTGCCATTTTTGCAGGGCTTGGAGCGTTTGGATTTTGGGGGATTATCTTTGGTCCTGCTATTAGCGTGTTTTTTATCGCGTTGCTTAGAATCTATGAGAGAGATTTCGCCTAAACCAAGTCTAAAAGCACACCCCAAGCGCACTAAAAGCCAAGCAATCTAAACACCCAAACACCAAAGCCCTCTCTCACATAACATAAAAGCCCCCTAACATAGAATCTCTTGCACAAAATCCAATCGCACAAAGCCCACACACAAACCCTCTTGCGCTAAATCCACACCCCCAGCCCCTCGCAAAAATTGGGCAATAAAAAAGGCACTAGACACAAATTTCTTGCGCCTAGTGCCCTAAAGCTAGAATCAAATTCTAGCTAAATGCGTTGTCTTAAAAGCCTTTAAGCAGCAGCTCCGCCGTGCAAGCTAAGATTTGGCATAATGAAATCTATCCAAGGGATTCCCACAAGCAGATAGATTACCATATAAATCGCTGCAAAGATACCGCCAAGCAAGAAGAATGTCGGTCCTTTGATATAGTGAGAGCCAAACCATAGCGGGCTGCACCCTGTGCCATACGGAGTGATAATCCCCATAAAGCCCATAGGCAAGATAAGAAGCAAGAGTGTCTTATTGACATCTAGCCCGGGGATTGATTGCACGAGCGTTACAAAGATAAGCATTACCGCTGTTACATACGCTGTCCCAGAGGCAAAGAAATAGCGCAACCAAGAAAACGCTAACACAAGTGCGATAATCGCCACGATAGGCTCTACGCCATCAAACTTGCCATCAAAAAGATTTGCTAGCCAAGCGATAAAGCCCACATTGTTTAGCCCACCAGCCATAGCCACAAGTGTAGCAAACCACACAAGCGTATTCCAAGCAGGCTTGTTGCCTAAGAAATCCTGCCAAGTGATACACTTAGCCGCCACCATTAGCACTATCATTAGGAGTGCGGTAGTTGTCGCGTTTAGGTTATAAAGCGCGCTCTTTGGGAAAAAGCTCCCGCCTACCCATAGCACAAGCCCGATAAGTGCGATGATAATCATAAAAATCTGCGGACGGGTAATCTTACCAAGCGCGGCATACTTTTCTTTCGCCCAAGTAACGACTTCTTTGCTTCCCTTTACTTCAGGCGGATAGATGACATAAGCCAAAATCGGCGTAATGAGGAACAAAATAATCCCCACAGGCAAAAACGCCAAAAACCAGCTTACCCAATCCACCACTTGCGCACCACCCTTTTCGATTTGGGTAAGTGCGAGTGGGTTTGGAGCTTGCCCTGTAAGGAAGATTGAGCTAGATACGCACGCACTTGCTAGCCCTACCCAGATGAGATACGCACCGATTTTGCGCGGATTTTTATCAGGGTGAGAGTCAAACATAGGCGCGATACTCGTTACGACAGGATACACAGAGCCACCGCTTCTAGCCGCATTGCTTGGGATAAATGGAGCGAGGATTAAATCCACTAGCGCAATGGCATAGCCTAGCCCTAGTGTGCTTCGCCCTAGCTTGCTTACAAGATATAGTGCTAGTCGCTCGCCAAGCCCTGTTTTGGAAAATCCTAAGCCTATGGTAAATGCAGCAAAGATAAGCCACACAACCGCGTTAGAAAATCCACTAATACCCCAATTTAGCGCAGCTGCCGCAGTGATTTTGGCATCGACAAGTCCAGAATCTTTTGGTCCAAGTCGCAGCACCACTGCTATGACGATAGCTATCACGCCGATAAACGCAGGCGGAATGGGCTCTAAAATCAGCCCCAAAATAAGCCCCATAAACACGGCGAAATAAATCCACGCGTTATAAGAGCAGCCTTCAGGCGCATCTACGCCCCAAAACTTTGGCAAAATAAATATGATAAGCCCAAACACCACAGGTGCAAAGAGCTTAGCAAAAAACGCCACTTTGTCCTTTTCCATAAGGGAGTCTCCTTTCTCTATCCAAAGATTTTGCGATTTGTAAAACCACAGCTTGTAAATCACTTAAAACCACCAAAAACTTTATATGTTTTTGTGCTAGTGGCTACTAAAGTGCGGTGCTTACAAAAGCGCAGGCAAATTATATCTACAAAAAAAAAAAAAACGCGCTTTTATTTCATTGTTTTTGGACATATTCAATGAAAAATGAGGATTTTTTCTAGCTTTGAGAGATTTTGTAACCTTTGTGTAAAAAATTTTTTAACCTTTTATTTTGGTGGTTTTGGCGATTCTTTGTGGTTTTTGTGATTTTTGGTAATTTTGCTCCCTTAAGCAGTTTGTGTGATTTTTATCAATGATAAAGCACAAGCGATAAAATCCAAAGCAACAAAATCAAAAGGTAAAATCAAAAACTTTTGAGATAGGATTTCTACACAGATTTACGCGCTATAATAGAATCTTTACTATACTATGTGGTTTTTAGGCTTTCAAAAGCAAATTTTAAGGAGTAAAAGGAGTAAAAATGGCGACACGAAAAGAGCACGATTTTATCGGCGAGCTAGAGATTGATGATAGTTTGTATTATGGGGTGCAGACTTTTAGAGCGGTTGAGAATTTCAACATTTCTCACGACAGACTCGGGAATTTTCCGCGCTTTGTGCGCAATCTCGCACGCGTGAAAAAGGCAGCTGCGCTTGCAAACTTTGAGCTAGGGCTACTTGATAAATCTATCAAAGACGCCATTGTGAGCGCGTGTGATAAAATCATTGAGGGCGGATATTATGACCAATTTGTGGTGGATATGTTTCAAGGCGGTGCGGGCACAAGCACCAATATGAATGCAAACGAAGTCATCGCAAACATCGGGCTAGAGATTTTGGGACACAAAAAGGGCGAGTATCAATACCTCCACCCAAATGACCACGTAAATCTAAGCCAAAGCACCAATGACGCCTATCCTACCGCGCTAAGAATGGCACTACACGATTATCTAAGCGATTTGGCAAAGGCTATGGAGCATTTGAAAAAGGCTTATGAACGCAAGGCAAAAGAGTTTGAAAATGTGCTAAAAATGGGGCGCACCCAGCTCCAAGACGCCGTGCCTATGACTTTAGGCAGGGAATTTCAGACATTTGCAGTGATGATGGGCGAGGACATACAGCGCGTGCTAGAGGCGAGAAAACTCGTGCTTGAAATCAATATGGGAGGCACAGCTATCGGCACGGGTATAAACTCCCACCCCGACTATCCAAAAGTGGTAGAAAAAAAGCTCCGTGAAGTAAGCGGACACGACTATATCGTGGCAGGCGACTTGATAGAGGCTACCCAAGACACAGGCGCGTATGTCCAAATCAGTGGTGTGCTAAAGCGCGTAAGTGCCAAGCTATCCAAAGTCTGCAACGACTTGCGCTTGCTAAGTAGTGGTCCCAAATGCGGGCTAAATGAAATCAACCTCCCAAAAATGCAGCCCGGAAGCTCCATAATGCCGGGCAAGGTAAATCCTGTTATCCCAGAGGTGGTAAATCAAGTGTGCTTTTTTGTCATCGGCTCTGATGTGACCGTTACCTTTGCTAGCGAGGGCGGGCAGCTCCAGCTAAATGTCTTTGAGCCTGTCATCGCATATAGCCTCTTTAATAGCATCGTTATGCTTGAAAAAGCGATGAAAACACTCGCGGATAAATGTATCGATGGAATCACCGCAAATGAGCAAATCTGCAGCGATTTTGTCTATAATTCCATAGGAATCGTAACTGCGCTAAATCCTTACATAGGCTATGAAAACTCCGCCTCTATCGCCAAAGAAGCACTAAATACGGGCAAACGCGTGTATGACTTGGCTTTGGAGCGGGGACTGCTAAGCAAAGAGGAGCTAGATAATATCCTAACCCCACAAAATATGCTAAATCCACACCTAACGCGTGATGAGATTACAAAAAAGAAATAAAGGCAAAAAATGGATTCTAACAAAGACGCGAAAAACACCACAAAACTAAAAGCACTCCTAAGCGTAAGTGATAAATCAGGGATAGTAGATTTTGCTAGCGAGCTAGTAAAGCTAGGCTATGAGATACTATCCACAGGAGGCACGCTATCCACACTCAAGCAAGCAGGATTGCAAGCAACTGAAGTGAGTGAGTATACACAAAGCCCCGAGCTTTTTGATGGGAGGGTAAAAACCCTCCACCCAAAGATTCACGGGGGCATACTCTATCGGCGCGATAATGAAAGCGACTGCAAAGCCGCACTACAAAACGGCATAGAAGACATTAGCCTAGTGTGCGTGAATCTATATCCGTTTTTTGCCACGACACAGCGCACCGATGACTTTGACGAAATCATCGAAAATATCGACATAGGAGGACCAACGCTTGTGCGCTCTAGTGCCAAAGGATATGCTAGCGTGCTAGTGCTTACAAGCCCTAGCGACTATCCCCTAGCCATAGAAAAGCTAAAATCCAATCAAAACACGATAGAGTTTCGCAAAGAAATGATGATAAAGGCTTTTTGCCACACAGCGCACTATGACGCGATGATAGCAAACTATATGAATGAACGATTTAATGAGGGCTTTGGGGAGTGGGAGTTTATCTATGGGCGCAAAGTATGCCAAACGCGCTATGGCGAAAATCCACACCAAAAAGGCGCACTCTATGAAATGCCACATATAAGCGATTTTTACACGAAGCATTTTTACACGCTAAAGGGCGAGGCAAGCTTCAATAACCTAACAGATATGAATGCAGCAATCAAGCTAGCAAGTGCTTTTAACACCAAGCAAAATCTACACGCTATCTCTATCATCAAGCACGGCAATCCTTGTGGGTTTGCCCTAAAGCCTACACTGCTTGAAGCCTACACTTCCGCGCTAAAGTGCGATAGCGTAAGTGCCTATGGAGGCGTAGTAGCAATAAATGGCACAATCAATGAAGAGCTAGCACAAGAAATGTCTAAAACATACATAGAAGTGCTTGTAGCGTGCGACATCACGCAAGGTGCGCTAGAGATTTTATCCACCAAAAAACGCCAAAAGATTTTCATCACCAAACAAGATAAACTATCCCTGCCAAAATCTAGCTATGATTTTAAGCGAATCGAGGGTGGGTTTGTCTATCAGCAAAGCGATAGTGTGAAAACAGATGAGGTAGCAAACGCGGAGCAAAAAAGCCACAAAAAAGCCACAAAAGAAGAGCAAATCGACTTAGAAATCGCCTACACCATAGCCGCACTTACTAAGTCAAATTGTGTCGCTTATGTCAAAGATAGTGCGCTAGTCGCCATAGGTATGGGTATGACAAGTCGCGTAGATGCCTCTAGGGCAGCATTGGCAAAGGCAAATGATATGGGGCTAGATGTGCGCGGGTGCGTGCTAGCTAGCGAGGCGTTTTTCCCTTTTAGAGATAGTATTGACTTAGCAGCAAGCGCGGGAGTAAGCGCGGTAATCTGTCCGGGGGGAAGTATGCGAGATAGCGAAGTGATAGAAGCGGCAGATGAGCACAATATCGCGCTATATTTCACGGGGGTTAGGCACTTTTTGCACTAGGTTTTGGGCTAGATTTTTGCTATTTTCACTTTAAGTGTAGGGGGTGCAATCTAGTTTAAGCCCAAAAAATCAAAGCCAGAGAATCAAAAGAAATAATAAAATCAAGGTGGGGGAAAGAGGGAAAACCACAAAGTTACAAAGTAATAAAAATAAAAGGTAGTAAAAGCGGAGAGATAGGAGTGGTGGAGGTGCAGAGGCTCGAACTCTGGACCCACTGATTAAGAGTCAGTTGCTCTACCAACTGAGCTACACCTCCACAAAAATCTCTAAAATCAAAGACAAAATCAAAATCTATGCGCGAAGCCAAACGCCCCGCGCACAAATCAAAATCTTATCTCCGAAAAAGGAGGCGGATGTAATTGTAGCAAAAATTTTATAAATCACATATAAAGCAATGTTGATTTACACCAAATAACGCGAAAAATTGTATAATCCGCTTTTTGTATGACTTCCTTAAGATTTTTGCGCTTGGATTTTGCACTTGCGGTTTTTATCCCACACTACATAAGCACACCTACCCAAAGGAGAATCAAATGCTACTTTTCACTCCCGGTCCCACACCTATCCCCGAGTCCATTCGTCAAGCTATGGCTACACCCACACTTCATCACCGCACCAAAGAGTTTGAAGCCATTTTTGCCAAAACAAAAGCAGGGCTAAAGCTAATGCTAGATATGCCTGAAGTGCTACTACTTGCTAGCAGTGGCACAGGAGCTATGGAGGCGTGCTTGCTAAGCCTTACTACTTCAAAGATTCTAACGATAAATTGCGGTAAATTTGGCGAGCGATGGGGCAAAATCGCCAAAGCACACAATATCCCTTACCAAGAGATAAAGCACGAGTGGGACACACCACCAAGCCCAAATGAAGTGCTAGAGGCAATAAAAGCTGATAGTAGCATTGATGCGATTGCTTTGCAGGTGTGTGAGTCTGCGGGCGGGCTTAGGATAGATATAGAATCTATCGCGAAATCTATCAAGCAACACAACCCTAGCATAATGATAATCGCCGATGGAATCACCGCTATGGGAGTAGAAAAAATCGACACCACACACATAGACGCACTCATCGGCGGAAGCCAAAAGGCGTTTATGCTACCACCTGCGATGAGTATCATAGGGCTATCTAGCAAAGCCATAGAGCGCATAGAGGAGCGCAATCTCGGGCTTTATTTCAACCTCGCTATTGAGCTAAAAAATCAGCGCAAAAACACGACTGCTTGGACTGCACCCACGACAATCACACAAGGACTTCTCAAATACTTTGAAATAGTAGAATCTATGGGGGCAAAAAAACTTGGCAAAGACTCCTTTATCCAAAATCCTAGCGAGTTTGACACACAAGCCTTGCAAGCAGGCATACAAGCAGTCTATGAGCATAGCAAAAAGCTAAGCCTATCCACTAAAGCCGCACTAAAAGCACTAGGACTTCCTCTCTACCCCAAATCCCCCGCCCTAGCGATGAGTGCAGTATATGACAAAGAAAATGCTGTGAAAATCCGCTCCGAGCTAAAAGCACTAGGAGTGAATGTCGCCGCTGGACAAGACCACATAAAAGAGCAGATTTTCCGCATAAATCATATGGGGCTTATAGAAGTGTATGAAGCTGCTTGGGTGATAAACACGCTAGAAATTGCGCTAGATAGGTTGGGGCTACGCAAATTTGATGGCGCAGGAAATAGGGCGTTTATGCAGGAATTTTATGTGAGCTAGATTTTGCCTAGATTTTGCCTAGATTTTCAAAGATTTTGCGTGGAAAATCCAAATAGCCTTGAAAGATATTTTGCTGTGATTTTGGGCGATTTATCGATGATTTTGTGGCGATTTTGGCTAGTTGTATGCCACTTTTGTGGTGGCAGTGAGTGCCTATAAGTAGATTTGGTAGCATTAAAGAAGCGATGAAAAAGACAATCTATTATGCTTATACAGATTTTTTAGATGATATGAAAGTTTTGAGTGCACGCATAGAAGCGGGGTTTGGTGTGCCTCAAGCTATCGTGTGTATCGCGCGAGGTGGAATGTGTATGAGCCATTTTCTAGCCCTGAAGTGGAATCTACGCGCAGAATCTATCTACACCATAAACGCCACTTCTTACGCAGATAGAGAAGCAAAGCACTCCCTAACACTTGGGCAAATCCCCCACATAGAGCAAAATCGCGTGCTTATAGTCGATGAGATAGTAGATAGCGGGCGGAGCTTAAGCGCGGTTATGCACTCTCTAGGCAAGGCATATCCGCACGATAAATTTGGCAAAGAATTTGCAAGCGCAGTGATATTTCAAAAATCAGGCGCAAGTGTGGTGGCGGATTTTTATGTGCGAGAAAATAAAGAATGGATAGACTTTTTTTGGGAAGTGGATATGCTAGATTCTTAAAACTATGTCTTTACGCACAAGAAGTCAAAATCTTGTGAAATCAAAATCTAAAACAAGCACAAATGTAACCACACAAAACAAATATGACAAAACCCACTAGCATTGCCTAGCAGGATTTTTGGCTAGCTAGCTTTGCCAAAACCTCCCTTAAGCAACTCTACAAATCTCACACCAACACCCACAAGCATAGCAACACTCCCCCTCCACAATCGCCACAAGCAACCCCTAAACTGCCACGCTTTACGCCCCACCAATAGCCACAAAAACAAACAACGCAATCAAATAGCGCGATTTATCGCAATATAAGTGAAAAGCTCACGCTTTGGTAGCGTGATTTTGCCTAGAGCCAAACACCTTTACGCAAGCTAGCTACACTATGTTAAGCGCAAAGACTAGCTTGCGCATTTATTTAGCGGGCTTAGCACTTTTTGTGCTTGCTCTAGTCCTTGTGCTTCTTGTGGTGGTTGTGCGAGTAGCTCGCGTCCTTGTAGTAGTTCTAGCGCGAGTGGTAGGGGCTTTGGCAGATTCTTTTTGTGCTTTGCTTTCCTCTTTGTCTTCTTTTTTGTCTTTTTTGCCCTTTTTCTTTTTGTCTTCCTTATCCTCTTTTTTATCTTTTTCTTGGAATTTCTCGTATTTTTTCTTACCTTTCATCTTGCCAAGTGCCACACCCACAGCTTCGCCTATATTGCTAAATCCATCGGCTTTCAAAAATATCTCTAGCTCTTTGTTGATAGTAGAGCAAAGAGTAGGTCCCTCATAGATAAACGCCGTATAAACCTGCACGAGGCTAGCCCCCATCTGCATTCGCTCATATACATCTCTAGCACTAGATATGCCACCTACTGACATTATCACACCCCTGCCAAAAAACGCCTTTGTAAGCTCGCTCAAAATCTCCAAACTCTTTTGCTTTAGCACCTCGCCACTGATTCCGCCATTTCTAGGGCTAGCCACAAGGGTAGAATCCACCGTCGTATTTGTCGCTACGATTCCACTAGCACCGCTTGATAGCGCACTATCACAGACTTTTAGCATTTTGTCTATCTCTATATCTGGCGCGATTTTTAAAAACACAGGCTTTTTGGTATGTTTTTTTGCCATTTCAAAAAGCTCTTTGACAAACTTTTCATTTTGCAAATCGCGTAGTTTAGGGGTGTTTGGCGAAGAGAGATTAAACACATAATAATCCCCCACCTTTAGCACATCTTTTAGTGCGTCCTCGTAGTTGTATAGAGAATCTTTGATTTGGACATCTTTATTTTTACCTATATTTACTCCGATAGGTATGCTAAATGGATAGTGTTTTTGGATATTTAGAGAAAACTCCTTGCTTCCGCAGTTATTAAACCCCATTTCATTTTGTAGGCTTTGCTCATCGATATGTCGAAACAATCGTGGCTTTGGATTGCCCACTTGAGGGATTTTGGTTATCGTGCCAAGCTCCAAAAACCCAAACCCTAGCGCACCAAGTGCTTTTACCATTTCGCCGTCTTTGTCAAACCCTGCAGCAAGTCCTACGGGATTATAAAAATCTAGCCCGCACACTTTTGTTTTTAGCTTGTCGCTTTTGTAGCCACCGCTGATTTTTAGCAGCAAATCATCAGCAAAAGGAATGTCTGGCAGCTTGTGAAGCACTGCTTTTACGAGGCTATGCGCTCGCTCTGGGTCTAGCTTAAAAAGCACGGGGCGGATTTTTTGGTAGAGGCTCATCTGTTTGTCCTTTGTATTGGGATTAGTGGATTTTGCAAGCTACTTGCAAACAAATCGGTGGGCTTATCCTGCGGATTTACGCCAAATCTACACTATGAGATTTTGCTTTTGTGTTTTGTCTTTAGCGAAATCTATCTTTAGGATTCTCCCACCATTCGTTGCAATAGTTTTTTTGCTTTGGTGTTTTGAGTGGATTCTTTTTTTACGCTTTTGCTCGCTTCATTTACAAACCTCTCATACACCACTTGCGAAGAGATAGGATTCTCTTTTGGCGTTGGGACTTTTTTATACTCGCCATCGCTTTGAAGCTGGTGGATTTGGACATTATCACTTAGCTGGATATTTACGATTTCGATAAGTTTGTCAGCTATTGTCTTGTTTGTCGCTGGGGTGAGTAGCTCTACTCTGCGCTCTAGATTGCGTGGCATCAAATCCGCACTCGCAAAAAACACTTTTTCTTTTGAGTGGGCAAAATAGTAGATTCTAGCGTGCTCCAAATACTTGCCGATGATAGAAAACACGCGGATATTATCGCTTAGCCCTTTGACATTTGGACGCAGACAGCACACCCCGCGAATGATTAAATCAATCTGCACTCCTGCTTTAGAGGCTACATACAGCGCGTCTATGACATCAGTATCCACAAGCGCGTTTGCTTTTAGTATGATTCTACCCTCTTTGCCAAATGTAGATTCTGCTTTGATTAGCTCTAAAATCTTTGGCTTTATCTGTGTAGGCGCGGTAAATAGCGTTTGAAGTTTGCTTTTGTGCGAGCTACCTGTGGATAGTGAGTGGAAAAACTTAATCGCATCATTACCAATGTCTTTATTCACAGTAAGCAGGCTAATATCTGTGTAGATTTTTGCCGAAGCGGTGTTGTAATTCCCCGTGCTTAGATGCACATATTCAGTTAGCTTATCGCCGACTTTTTTGATGACAAGGGCGATTTTGGCGTGAACCTTTAGCCCGGGTACGCCATAGATGACATGCGCACCTGCAGATTCTAGCGCACGCGCCCAATGCAAGTTATTCTCCTCATCAAATCGTGCCTTTAGCTCCACAAGCACGGTTACTTGCTTATCTTCTGCGGCTTGGATTAGTGCTTTTACTATGGGGGAGTTTTTGCCAACACGATAGAGTGTCATTCGTATGGATAAGACATTTGGGTCTTTTGCTGCGGTTTTGATAAACTCCACCACAGGGTCGAAGCTCTCATAAGGGTGAAACATCACAATATCTTGAGATTCTATCGTGTCTAAAATATTGGATTCTGCATCAATAGGTGGCAAAGACTTTGGCACAAATAGCGCAGAGCCAAGATGGGCAAAATCCTTTGCTCCCACTAGCTCCCAAAGTGTGCCAAGATTTAGCAAGATATTATACGCATAAGTATCCTCTATGGGAATATCCACTTGCTTTTGGACAAAATCTTTTAGCTCTTTTTTGCCCTCTCCCACTTCAAGCCTTGTGATTTCGCCCCTTTTGCGTGCTCGCAATGACTCACTCATCAGCTGCATAAAGTCATCTGCTTCGTCCTCCTCTATCTCAAAGTCAGCATTGCGCGTAACGCGGAAAGGAATATAATGCTCCACGCTATGTCCCAAAAACAGCTCTGAAGCAAACTCCCCGACTATGCTTTCCACAGGGACAAACACGCCTTTATCGATTTCTACAAACCGCTTTAGCACGCGCGGAATGCGTATGATTCCGTATTTGATTTCTTTGGTTTCGTTGTTTTTTAGCTCGATTACGATACCAAAGCTAAGGTTATTTAGATGAGGAAATGGGTGGGTAGCATCTACCACGATAGGCACAATCACAGGATAAAGATAGTGTATGAAATAGTCGTGCAGAGCGATTTTTTGGGTTTTGTTTAGCTCATCGAAGTTTTTGATTTTTAGCCCTTGCTTATCTAGCGAAGCGCGAATCTCATTAAAAAGTTTTGCCACTTCGCCTTTCTCTGTATGCAGATACTCTCTTATGGATTTTAGCTGCTGTGCGGCGGTTAGCTTATCTGCTCCTATCTTGGTTATCCCACTTGCATAGAGCTTTTTTAGCCCCGCTACGCGAATCATATAAAACTCATCAAGATTTGTCCCATAAATAGCCAAAAACTTTAGTCTATCAAGCAGTGGTAAGCCCTCTCTACGCGCTTCATTTAGCACTCGTGAGTTAAATCGTAGCCAAGATAGTTCTCTGTTGAAGTATTTGGTATCGACTATTTCCATTCTCTACTCCTTATGTTTTGATTTTGCGCTTGCTAGCATTTCTCGCGCCAAATGCTCCCCGACAGATATATCTCCAAATGTTTTTACAAAAGTAAGCAAAATCATTTAGAGATTTTGTGCCAAACTTAAATCGTATATTCTACCCTAAAATCTATGATAATGTATGCAAATCCCAAATAAAATCAAAATCGCACAAAAATTTTCAATTCTCTTTGTCAAAGTTAGCTTGCAAATCGTTATTTACAAATCACCACATATCACTTGCGTGAAATCCGCTTGCGATTTTTATGTATCTCTTAAATATTGAAGTTTGACTTATTTTGTTATTTTTGACTGATTTTGCTATGCCATTATTTTTTAGGCTCTTGTATTTTTATGTATTCTTGTGGCGAAATTTAAGTATTTTAGGATTCTAGCTTACTAGCACAAATCCTATCAAGCAAATCCACTAGCACCGCCACAAACTCATCAAAGCTCCCCAAATCAAGCCTTTCTTGCAAAGAGTGTGGGGATAAAATCGTAGGACCTATGGACGCCATAGCGATTTGTCCTAGACCCATTTTGGCAAACCTCTCTTGCAAAATCCCACACTCTAGCCCCGCGTGGATACTTCCCACCTCACAATGTCGCCATTTATACGCTTGGATAATCATCTGCAAGATTGGGGATTTTGCGTGGGTATCTCGCGCTTTTTCCCACGCGCCATATTCATTAGAAATAGCGATATTTGCGCAAGAATCGTTTTTGGAAATATGTGAGCCTTTGGAGGTGCATAAGGTTTCAGTAGTGCACAGATTTTTTGATAGTGTTTGCAAATCTCTGCGTGAATCTTTGCACAAATCACGGGAGTGGCTTTCTAGCAAACTTTGTAGCACAAGCACGATTTGAGATTTTGTAGATTTTAGTAGAGCATTTGTATTTGCCCTAGCTTTTAGCGTGAAGTGTAGCGCACTCTTAGTGCCACTATCGCAGACTTTGTCTAAGCAAAGAGTTTTTGAGGACAAATCACTATTACTTTTGTCTTTTAGTTTTTGTGCTTGAAGCGGTTTTTGTGTGGGCTCTATCATCGCTATATTTAGTGAGCTTAGCACCTCGCCATTCTCCCCTCTCTCCCACACCCCGTGATTTAGTGCCAAAATCACTTTTGATAGCAATTTTTTATCATAAGGTTTTTGCTCTAAAATCTGCTTATAATCCCCCGTATTGCTACAAGGCTTTAGCAAAAACCCCGTTTTTATGCCATTATTTTTCTCCTCATTTTTTGTGTCGTTAGAATTTTTAGCCACATATATATGAATACTACCTCTCTCTAGCCCAGACTCTACCAAAAGCCCAGCTTTTTGTAGTTCACGCTGCAAGTCCTCTCCTTGCAGAGAAAATCCCATTATCGCTTCTAGCCCCACAGGGATAGAGTTTGGCTTCTCTCCAGAGCGCAAATCATAAAGCTCACATAGCTCCTCCCCACAGCACTCACAAATCACTTCTAGCAAACGCGCAAACTCCACGATACTAGAGCGGATATTTCGATGAATATCCACGCCACTATGCCCACCCTCAAAGCCAAATGCTTTTATTTCATATAGTTTTTTAGATTTTTTCGCTTCTTTCTCTACCGCGTTTTTTATCGCCAAATCCTCCTCCGCCAAACCCACCCCACTATCAGCGCAAGCAAAATCTCGCACACAAAAGTCAAACTCCACATCAAACCCCCCAGCACAGCCTATAATGATTTCGCCAAAAAATTCACTATCAAGATTTAGCAAAAAGTTTGATTTTATCGGCAATTCTAGCTCGTTCGCCCCGCACAATCCTACCTCCTCATCATTTGTCAAAATCGCTTCAATATATGGCGCGTATCGCTCCTGCATAAATAGCCACAAAATACTTGCCACACCCACGCCATTATCCGCACCAAGAGAGGATTCTCTAGCACGCAAAAATCCACAAGAATCCACATAAGGCGTTATCGCTTCGCCAAACTGCGCTCTACCCACACCCACCATATCATAGTGCGCTTGCAGGCAGATTTTGGGCGAAACTTCACATTTTAGAGGTTTTTTGCAAATATAAATATTTCTAGCCCTATCTGTGCGCACTTTTAGCCCCAAGCTCTCACAAAAACCACAAAGATAGTCAAACATTTCTTGCGTATGATATGATTTATGTGGAATCTCGCAAAGTCGCTCAAAAATCTGCAATGGCGTAAGCGATGCAATCAAAGTAGCTGATTTTGCCCTCTTAGCTAGTGATGCTTTGGGTAGTGTGGAGGATTTTTGTGAAGTATGCGCTGTTTTATTTGTCATTTTGCTTCTTTTATGATGATTTGCTAGATTTGCTCGTCTTTTTAAACACTCTTTACACAGCACTCTTTATAATACCCTTTATGCAACACTTTTTGTAAATCTAGTGCGCAATTAGTGTATCTAAGCTCATTTTTCTTTTGGAAAACTCTACGATTTTGCCGTGATAGCGAGCATAGATTTTTGCTAGCTTGATTTTTCCATATAGCCTTTGTGTATCGCACAAATCCATAAACCACGCTTGTAGCTCCTCATACTCCTCTATCTCTATGCCAAGCCCGCATAGTAGCTTGTAGCTATATCTATCCACCACCATTATTTCCCTCTCACACGCGTAGTTTAGAATACTATCGGCACTTTCTTTGCCTATGCCCTTTTGAGCTAGTAGCCACTCACGACTTACTTCACTCCTAAACGCACCAAAACTACCAAAATCCGCCACTATCGCTCGTGCTATGGCGATAAGCCTAGCAGATTTTTGCCGATAAAGCCCGCTTGGAGTGATAAAAGATTCTATGCTAGCGCATTTTGAGAGATTATCTAGGCTTTGCTCATCATCATCGCTTAGTATGCGTGCGGTTTTTAGATTGCTTAGAGAGGCTTGCACGGCTTCCCACCTGCTATTTTGCACTAGCACCGCCCCGCAAACCACCAAAAAACTAGGCGCACCCTCCCACCACCATTCCCCAAACCCACGCAGTAAATCTAGCCCCTTTAGTCGCTCCAAAAGCCACATACTATCTATATCGCCTATGCTATTCATCGCTTCCCCTAGTGCTTTTGTCAAATTTTAAGCGCGATTATAGCATATTTGTCAAACCCCAAACCTCAAATGCGCTATAATGGGGGATTTATACCAAAATTTTCTAGGCTTTTTTGTGTAGCTTTTATCGCTTTGTAGCAAAGATTGTGGCAAGGACTTATAGCAAAAACTTATAGTAAGATAACTTTATAGTTTTTTACAATTCTCATAAATTTTCACAAGCAAAGGCAAAATATGTTTCTCACTAGGGATACACTCTTTATGAATCACTGCATAGACTTGGCGTGGCTTGCCCAAACGCTTACCCTGCCAAACCCACCTGTGGGCGCACTACTGCTAGACAAAGACTACGAAATCATATCAAGTGCAATCCACCTAAAAGCAGGCAAAGCACACGCCGAAGTGCTAACACTACTTAGCGGATATGAAGCGATGAGTGGGGAAAAAAGCGGGCTAGATAAAAGTAGCGAGCCTAGCAAAATCCACGAGTTTTTGTGCAAGAATCACAAAGGACTTTTTAGGGATAAAATCCTGCTAATCACCCTTGAACCTTGTAACCACTATGGAAAAACCCCACCTTGTGCCAAACTTTTGTGTGAACTAAAACCTGCCAAAGTCATCATCGCTTTCAAAGACAAATGGGGGGAATCTAGCAATGGCGCGCAAAGGCTTCAAAGTGCGGGCGTGAAAGTGGAATTTTTGCAAGATTTTCAAAGTGCTTATTTGCAAAATTACTCAAAAGATAGCGATTTGCAAGGCGGTGATTTGCAAAACTCACACAAAAATCAAAACCCCGATATTCAAAAGCAGCAAAACCTAGCACAAAACCCGTCCAAAAACACTTACAATTTGCTACCAAAATCCACCAACGAAAAAATCCTAGACTTACTCTATCCGTTTTTGTGCCTAAAAGAAAGCGGACGATTCAATCTATTTAAACTAGCGATGAGGGCAAATGGCGACTACAAAAGCGGGAGCATATCAGGCATAGCCTCACGCACATTCACGCACAATCAGCGATGTATCGCCCAAACCATAATCATCTCTGGAAACACCGCGCTAAATGATACTCCACGACTTGACACGCGCTATGCTGATAGTTTCTACGCGCAAGAATCTAGCCCAAAAAGTTTAAGCCAATCTAGCTTAGATGATTTTGGTTTAGATTTTGATAGCACAAATGCTACGCAGCAAAATCCTCTAGCAAATCTAGCCCAAAACCTCACGCGAAATCTCACACAAAGCCCCGCACAAAAGTATCAAAACCTAGCGCAAAATCTACCAAATATAGAGATTTTTACGCGTGATAAAGAGACTTTAATCACAAAAGCCAAGCAGGATTCTAAGCTAGCAAATCTCCTATCACAAAAGCGAGTATCCATAAAAACCTTGATAGACACGCTAAGTCTGGATAGTGGCTTTACTATCATTGAGGGTGGATTCCCTCTTTTGGAAGCATTGATAGACAAAGTCGATATGGTGCTTTTGCACATATCGCCTAGCCTTTTATCCGCCACTTTAGAGAAAAAAGGGCAAATATCAGAGCAAAAAAACAGATGTGGAGATAAAAAAGCAGATGAGCAAAATAGGTTAGAGCAGATTTTGCGACATTTTAGGATTTTGCACACAACGATTTTAGATGATGAGTTAGAATACACAAAAAACATAGCACAAAATGATTCAAATAATGAACTTTTTGTGCAAGATTTTGCCTTAGATTCCCAAAAGCACGATACTAAAAATACAAAAACTTTAAAAATAGATTCCAAACCTTGCACGCAAAATTTTCAGCAAAAATCCACACAAGCAACGCAAACAACGCAAAAAAGCCAAGCAAAATCCCAAGATTTGCTAGTATGGCTAAAGCCAATAAAGCCTAGCTAAGCACATATCAGAGTAAACTAAGGCAGTAGATGAAAAATTTCCTAAGACTATATCAGCCACGCAATGGATACCTATATAATAGCGATAGTCTGCTACTTGTGGATTTTGCTAGAGCGTTTCTAGCACCTCACACGCTGCCCACCTCACACCCCTACTACAAACCACACAAATCAAAACCACTAAATATCATCGACATCGGTGCAGGCTGTGGGATTGTGGGGCTACTGTGTGCCAAGCACTTTGGCGTGCGCTCCCATCTCATAGAGATAAACAAATCTATGGCTACCCTTGCCTACATAAACGCCACTACAAATGACGAGCACCTCCCAGACACTCAAGCTAAATCCTCACAAACCAAACCCACCCAAACAAAGCCACCCAAAATCCAACAAAGTGCCAAAATCACTGCCAACTCCCATATCCACCCTGATTTACAAAATCAAACTTTTTTGTCAAAAAATGCTGATAATGTCCCATTAGCTCGAGTATATAATATTGACTTTTTAGATTCTAGTTTGCCAAAGATACTGCCACAAATGCTTTCCCAACACCCACAAATCCGCCACACAAAAAACCAAACTGCAAAAACCAAAATAGCACAATCCACAAAGCCACAAAATCCAAGCAGTCTCAAAGCCGACTTCTGCATAAGCAATCCCCCTTTTTACCCAGATGGCGCACTGCACTCAAGCAATCCAGCCCTACTCCAAGCCCGCTACGCCACCTCTATGCCACTAGAGCTTTGGATACCACAAGCAAAGCGAGTGCTAGCCCCACGCGGCGGGCTTATCTTTTGCTACCATCCTAGCGAGCTAGCACGCGTATTTACCACGCTAAAGCAAAGTGGCTTCACCCCAGAAGTGTTGCGACTTGTCTATCCACTGCGCGAGAGAGAAGCTAGCCTAGCACTTATCTATGCTCGCCTAAACTCTCGCTCCACGCTAAAAATCGCTCCACCACTCTTCACACACAACTCCCACGCACAAAACCCATATCTGCAAAGCCCCACCACAAATAGCAATAAAAAACGCAACAAAAAAAGGTGCAAACCTAGCGCAATCCAAGATGACTTTACCCCTGAAGTCGCTAATATCTACGCCACCTACCGCACACACAGCATAAAAGTCGCACTAGAAGACATAGACTGCTACAATTTTCATCAAATTTCGTTAGAATAAGATTTTGTATGATAAAATCACACAAACCACAATGATGAAATTTGCAAAATATCGCAAATAACATAATAAGGCAAAAATGTGGCAAAACCAAAATATATGGACTTTTATGAAAAACACAACTAAGAAAATTGCAATAACTAAAATCCTGCTAGTCATTAGTATCATAGCAATCCCTATGTGCCAAAACATCGCAGCAAAAAGCCAAGATAATAGCCGAAATACCTCTATGCGCTTTGTTGATTTTGATGCTTTGGATTCTGCTAGTTTGGGAAATATAGAGCGCAAAAACAATGTCGCTACCAACAAACAAGGCAAATCAAAAACACCACCAACCCCGCTTTTAACGATGAATAATTTTAACTTTGACTTAGAAGCGTGGTTGCCTAGATTGGTGCAGATTGTAAATAGCACAGATGGTTCATTTTTTTCGGTAGGGGTGTGTGGGACTTGCCTTTTACAGGCTTATGAAATGGCTGCGGAAATCCTGCGCTATGGTAATACTCCACCCACGCAAGAGGGCTACTTTTTTAATCCCGCACCACGCACAAATCCATTTACAGATTTTCGCCAAAGACATTCGATTTTATACGCCACGCTAGTTGATATTGTGGAATATTATGTTATCCCTGCTAGTAATCCACAAGAGCGGTTTGCAAACTCCGCAAGAGTGGCTTATGCAAGTGCCATATCTTTACTTCCGCAGTATAATTGGCGGTTTTTGGGCTATGGGACAACGCAAAGTGAGATAAGGCAGATTTTGGGACAAATACTGCAAGGAAGTGTGGGGAGCTTGTATATTACCTCAATGACTCATCGTAGCAGTGCAGGGGTAAATACTCATCATAGTGTCTTGCTTGTGCGCACAAGTGGTGGCGTGCGCGTGATACAAACAAATGTTACAGGTGCGCCAGATTATTACCTGCGACATATCGCTAGAGAAAATACAACTATACAAAGTTTGCAAGAATCACTCACACAAGTAGGTGTGCCAAACTCACAGCTAATAATGGTGGGCGTTTCGCAAGTAAATGGAAGCTACACGATACCTTTTGCAAGTGCGCTATCTTTTAGCGATTGCACGGGTGAGGGCGATAGCAGGCGTGGCAATGCAAGAATCCCAAGTGCAAGCGCACTAAATCAATGCGCCAGTGGTAGGTGTAATCAATAAATTATAAAATCTAGAGTCATCTAAGTAGCTTAGCAAATCATAGGCAAATCTTGCTAAAAATCACTCTAAAATCACTCCTAGCAAAATCCGCAAACAAAAATCTTTGTAAAGTTTCTCGTAAAAATTTTTGAGATAGCGATTTGCTTGGAATAAATCCATATAAAATCAGCTAAATTTATCTCCACCTCAATCGTCACAAAAATCATTTTTAAAACACGGTTTTTAAAATTTTTGTGTTTTTTTTTCAAAATATTTATGGATTTAAGCATTTTTTAATAAGGGGGGGGGGTAAAATCACAACTTACTCGTTTTATTAAAGGATTAAATATGGCTGGTAAATACTTAGACCTTGAAATTAAATATCTAAGGGAAGATTTAGACTCAATACGCAAAAGAATTACACTTTTAAGAGTAGATACTAGAGTTTTATGGAACGCTATAGAACGAATACAAGATTTAGTAGGTATTGAGCGTAAAGTTTATTTGATAGAAGATGTTATAGAAATACTAAAAAATGATGGTGATTTTGGTAAGTCATTGGTGGAAGATTATGAAAAAATTCTAAAAGAAATTGAAAAATATTATAAAGAACAAAACAAACTTCATTAGATTCTTAAAAGTTAGCTTTTCTTTTTGCCTGTTTTTTCACTCACTTATTCATTTTCTTTTTTATAAGCCCTAAGCACGCGCTAGTGTGCTACAAAAAACAAGCGAGTAAGCCTGCGTCTCGTGTTTTGTAAGCCACTCTGTGCGCTTTAGCGCAAAAAATGCCTTGAGATAAGTGCGCCGTATAATGCACCCTCGTGCGTAGTCGCAAGAGATTTTACGCAAATTCCGTTCGCGAAAAATTATAGCTAGCACCTGCACCAGCGGCAGGTGCAATCAATAAAATCAATAAAAACATAATTGTAAGATTTTGTTTTTATTGCTAAGGTTTGTGTGTTTGCCTATGCTAAATGTATCACCTTACTACCTTACTTCTAGACACTACCACTATCAGCCCTTGCAACTCTATGCAACAAAAACTTGCTTAAACACACCACTTCGATTAAATTGTCTAAAAAAATGTTTTTTTATAAGTCAATACAAAATCAAACAGAATCTACAAAGTCCATAAAGTATTTCACACCCAATCGCTCTTTTATGCAATCCCCCATAGCAAAAATAAGGCTTTGTGTGCGTAGCATATTTTGAAAGTTTTTATTCTTTGTTTTTGTAGAATCTATGATATTTAGGGCTTTTTGGAGGTATTGCTCTTTGCTAAAAGCTCGTGTTTGGCTAAAACCCAAAACAAGGGATTTATAGCTTGCAAAATCTTTGGCGTGAGAGCCTACCCACCCCCTAGCCCCCTCCGCAAGGGAGGGGGAACAAGGCGACTTACGCGCAAAAGAGCTAGAATGTGCGTTATTTCCGCACATATTGTTTTCATTGGCAGTTTTGCTCTCTTTGTTTTCGCTATTGCAAGTAGTTTTGTCATATTGAGGGAAAGCGAAATATCTCTTATTTTTGACTTCCAAAAAATCCCTGCCGTGTTTTTCTAAAGAATCTTCGCTTGCTAAAGAAACTTCGCTAGGCTTGCTTTTTTGAGATACTTCGGCTAAAGCCTCAGTATGACAAATTGCAGAATTTACAAAATCCGCAGAATCATTTGACACGCTTTGCGTTTCGCCCTCACAAGCGGTTGATGTTTTTTGCAAATACTGCCCACCATTCCCAGCCACAATCGAAGTATTTGCGGTATTGCTTTGAGAAATCTCATTGCCCTGCGAGCGTAGATAGAACATTTCGCGTTCATCGAGCGAAGCAGGGTAATGAGATTTCCCAAATGAATCACCCGAAAACAAATTGCCAAAATCACTCAAAACCTCACTCACCACCCCCTCCACACCATCTACCTGCCCCCCCACCTCGCTCAAAAACTCCTCCTCATCACACACATAATACCTTAGCGCAAGCCCCTTGCCCTTTGCTATATACTCGATTCTGCTCTCTCCCTGCTCCATAGGAAAACTATCTAGCCACACATCAATGATATGCCCATATACCGCACTATCTATCTGCCCCGTGAAGCAAAAGCGTGGCAAGACGCTAGGATTTATTTGTGAGATTTTGGACTTGATGACTTCCTCATTTCCTGCACCACACGCGATAAACACACACTCTTCTCGCCTCTGTAATATCTCACAAATCACTTCCAAATAATCCATAGAGTCGATTTTGGCAAGCCTCCCCATAACGCCCAAAATCACTTTATCTCGTAGCCATTCATCAGCAAAATTACTAAAATTTTTTACCTCAAGATTTTTGTTTTGTGCTAGCAAATATGCGATATTTTCTCTAGCCTCCTTGATTTCTTGAGCTGACACGAGGGGATTATAAAATGTGGTATCCATTTTTACGGGGATTCCGCCAAATACCACGCCCTCGTGAGTGATTTCTCTCAAATCATTGCAAATATGCGTAAGCCTAGCATCGATTCCCTCAATGTCATAGACATAGTTGCCGTGCGTCCAAAACACCTGTGTAGGTGCGACACGCACGCTAAGCAAAAAATCACTAATCCCATAGCCATTATTTGGGCTAATCAAAATCTCCACCTCATCATTTTGGATTATCTCACGCAGAGCGAGGGCTTTTTGCAAATGTGAGTTATAAAAATTTGCTTTGTTAAAGGCTAGCCCAATGTCGATTATCTCCACACCAAGACTAGCAAAAAGCTGCATTATTCGCGGGTCATTTTCGCTTTTTTCTATGAGGCTCATACAATAAATTTTTATGCTATATTTTTGGCTAAAAGACGAGGAATTTATAAGGTTTTTGATAAGGCTATATTCGACTTTGAATGGCGAATTTTCCACAAACCTATCACGCAAAAAACCTATAATTTTTTTTGGTTGTGGGGTTGATTGTAGGGGTTTGGATTCTTGTGAGTTTTGAGGGGTTTGGGGAGATTCAATAGATTTCATAGATTTTAGATTTTGGTGCTTAGAATCTTTGGCTGTATTTCGTTTTTCTATTTTACTACTTTTTGTCAAAAATTTTGCCCCAAACTCCCTATAAAGCGCACTAGATTTTTCTAAAATTTCAGTATTGAACTCTCTCCATTGCTCTTGAGAGATAAAGCTATTGCCACAAAAATGGTATAAAAAAAGCTGCAAATACAGCACCTCATCTATGGCTTGGTAAAGCGGTTGCAAATTTTGTGGATTTTGAGGTTTTGTGTGATTTTGTGTGATTTTTGGATTTTGGTGTGGATTTGCTTCGTGTGGATTTTGTGCCATAGCACCTATCATAGATTCCACCATAGCCTTTTGGGCTTGTGAAATCCGCCCATAAAACACCTCTTTCCACAACGGATATAGGCTAAGCCATTCCCTTGAATTAAACCAATGCTCCACATTCCAAAAAATATGTAGCTGCCAATTGCACGCATTGCGCCGCTCTAGCGCACTATGCGCACGCCCAAACGCTAGCTTCATAGCTTCACAAAGTAGCGTAAAATCAAGCCTAAAAAGCGAGTAAGCCTCATAGATAAATGGCTGGATTTTCTGCGCTTTGGCACACTGCATATCTCCAAGCGATACAAACGCGCTAAAAAACACCAATCCATTCCTAAGTGATACTTGGGTAGCCCCATCATCTATTTTTGAAGTTTTTGAGCTATTTTTGTGATTTATACACCTATATTGCGCACTAGGGTAAGCCAAAACTCTGCTAATACTCCCAAGCTCAACAAGCATAAACCACTCTTCTTGACTGATATTTGTCGCACTCAAAGTGTTTGTAGCATTTGCAGAATCTGACTTTGTGGCTAGCATCTTATCTACAATCTCTATGAAATGCAAAAACCGCTCATCATCAGGGAAATACTCATAAATTGTTTTCACAAAATCTTTGTCAAAGCCACTATCAAAATCCGCCACAGAAAAACGAGACATAAGAAAATCTGGTGTGATAAACGCTAAATACAAAAATGTATAATCAAGTATATCCCCACGCTCATAAATCGCATAGATTTTCTCTCTAAAAGCACAAAAAATCTCGCCAAAAAGAGCAAATATCCTCTCAAAATCTTTGTGCGATGATTTTTTAGAAGTTTTGGGATTCGCTTTAGTGGTGTTAGAAGTGTTTTTTGAGTTTTTGGAAGTGCTATCTTTGCCAATCCCGCTTATAAGCGCAAGTAAAATCGCTTTTAGCTCGTTTGTATCTTTATCGGGGCTTACACGCTCTAGCACGCTAGATAAAAACGCCTCATCTATAAGTGTTTTGGGCATTTGATGAGAATCTATCATTACCACCCTTTGTGGCTACTTTTTATCAAAGCCAACGCATAATCATAAAAGGGAAAAAGTCTAGCAAACTTGCCTTGAGGACAAAAGCAACGCAAAATCATACAAAAGCTAAAAAGGGCTTTTTTCCTCTGCTATCTGCTGCTCCACTTGCGTATCTACTAGCCAAACATAGCCTAATGATGAACTTTGTGCATAGGGCTTTATCTCCGCGCTGATATAGCCAAAATCCTTATTCACGCTAGCGACTTCCCCCACCAAAATCCCCTCGACAAAAATCCCATCTAGCCCGCTTGTGCGCACTTGGTCGCCCACATTTACATCGTGCCACAGCGGGATAAAATCCGCCGTGATACGATTGGCACTAATCGCAGAGTTATGCACGACAGCAGGGATTTTGCCATCACCTATATGCACGCTATACGCGCTTTTTTTATCGCCATTAAAAAACCCCATAACCTTTTGCCCATCGATAAGCGCAATCCCAAGCACCTTGCTATCACGCACAACACCAAAGATTCTATCCTTTGGGTAGCCTTTTGCGTCAAAGTTTATCCACACACGATTGTAGTCGCCCATACCCACATACGAATACACCCTAGCAGGCAAAAATCTCGCATCATTGTAAAAAGCCTGCTGTGTGTCAAATACAGAGAGCCCATCAAGCTCTGATTGGGTATGCAAAAGCTGAAGTTTTAGTTTTTCATAATCTTTTAGTTTTTGTTTGTATTCCTCGATACTTGCGGCTTGATTTAGGTATTTTTGGTAAGAAAGTGATATGCTATCTTTGGTATCAAGCACAAAAGTTTTTATCCCATCGCTTATCGCCATAATACCGTTTTGTAAAAATCTGCTAGAATCTATGGCGATAAAAAGCACTGCTATGACGATGACAAGAACGCTTAGGGATTGATACCTCATTGCTATCTCTCAATTGTTTTGCAGGTTTTGATTTTGGGGAGTTTTGTTTTTCTAGCTTATTGATAGTTTGCAGTATTATACACAGCATCTATCTCTTCTAGTGCTTTGCCTGTGCCTTTTGCTACTGCTAGAAGTGGCTCATCACCGATAAACACAGGGAGCTTAATCGTGTCGCTTAGATACCTATCTAGCCCGCGGATAAGCGCACCACCACCCGTGAGTGTCAAGCCATTTTCTACCAAATCCCCCGCCAAATCCGCTGGGACGGATTCTATCACGCTTTTTACTGCGGAGCTGATTTCTCGTAGCTGGTCTTTCATCGCTTCTCGTATATCTTCACTTGTGAGCGTTATAGTGTCTAGCAGTCCGCTTACTTGGTCGCGCCCCTTGACTTCCATAGATAGCATATTATCTAGTGGAGCTGCTGCGCCGATTTCGATTTTTATCTCCTCGCCTAGTCTCTCGCCTATAAGCAGATTGTGGTGTTTGCGGACATAATTTACAATAGCCAAATCGATTTTATCCCCCGCTATGCGCACAGACTTGGATATGACAAGCCCACCTAGAGAGATGACGCCGATTTCAGTCGTCCCCCCACCAATATCCACTATCAAACTTCCTTGAGGCTCCTTGATAGGTAGTCCCGCACCAATCGCCGCTGCCATAGGCTCTTCAATGAGAAACACCTCTCTAGCGCCCGCACTCATTGCTGATTCTTTCACGGCTTTGCGCTCTACACCTGTAAGCCCATAAGGCACGCACACCATTATGCGTGGGCGCACCAACGCCTTGCGATTATGTGCTTTTTGGATAAAGTGGCGAATCATTTTTTCAGTTACATCAAAATCCGCGATAACTCCGTCTTTCATCGGGCGGATTACTTCGATTCCATTGGGGGTTTTCCCCACCATTTCTTTTGCCTCATATCCCACAGCGACTATCTCGCCGTCTCTATCAAACCTATCCACGCGCACCGCTACAATGCTTGGCTCATTGACAACGATTCCTTGTCCTTTGACTAGCACAAGGGTGTTTGCCGTGCCTAAATCTATCGCAACATCGTGCGAAAACATTCCTACAATCTTGTTGAATAACACTTCTACGCTCCTTTGACTTTATTAGAGATTTTTTTGTGCTTTATGAGCAATGGCTTGGATTTTTGCTCGACACAATCTTTTGTGATTACCACTTCGTGTTCTCTCATTGAAGGTAAGTCAAACATAATGTCTGTCATAAACTCCTCAATAATCGCCCTAAGCCCGCGAGCCCCCGTCTTGCGAGCTATGGCAAGCTCGGCTATGGATTCTATCGCTTCTTTTTCAAAGCTTAGCTTGACATTGTCATCGACTTCAAAAAGTTTTTGATACTGCTTGATAAGCGCGTTTTTGGGCTTGGTAAGAATATCTATCATCGCTTCTTTTGTGATAGGCTGCAAAGTCGCAGTGATATGAAGTCGCCCGATAAGCTCGGGGATAAGCCCATAGCTTACCAAATCATCTGGCTCGACAAGATTTAGCACATCTTTTTGTTGGGATTTTGTTTTTTGCACTTGCCCAAACCCAAGCACATTATCGCCCATCCTGCGCTGGATAATCTCACTCAAACCATCAAAAGCCCCGCCACAAATAAATAAAATATTTGTTGTATCAATTTGGACAAACCGCTCATTTGGGTGCTTCCTGCCACCTTTTTCGGAGATATTTACTACACTTCCTTCTATGATTTTTAGCAATGCTTGCTGCACGCCCTCGCCACTTACATCACGCGTTATAGAGCGATTCTCACTAAGTCGCGAGATTTTGTCAATCTCATCGATAAACACTATACCTCTTTGTGTTTTTTCTATGTCGCCATCGGCAGCTTGATAAAGCCTTGTTAGGATATTTTCTACATCTTCGCCCACATAGCCTGCCTCTGTCAAGCTAGTAGCATCACTAATGGCGATTGGCACATCTAAAAACCTAGCCAAAGTCTGCGCCATAAGCGTCTTGCCACTACCTGTGGGACCGATAAGCAAGATATTGGATTTTGCGATTTCGACATCATCGCTACTGCCACCTTTGTCGCTAGAATCAAAAGAACTAGCTTGATTTTGCTCGCTATCTTGTTTTGCTTGGGCAAGATTATTTGCGATACGCTTATAATGATTATAAATCGCCACGCAAAAAACCTTTTTTGCTTCTTCTTGCCCTATGACATACTCATCAAGTTTTGCCTTTAGCTCCTTAGGGCTTGGCACGCGTGAGCTTGGCAAATCAAGATTTAGCGATTGCTTTTGCGTGCTAAGGGTGGATTTTTTTACCCCATAAATAGGGTCTAAAAACTCCTTATAAACCGAGCTAATACAAGGCAGGCAAATAAACGCAAATGAGCTATTTGGGTCGTTTGGATTGGGATATTTCGCTCGCAATCCCTGCCTATGTGGCGTGATAGAATTCCCACAAAAATTACAAATAGGTTGATTCATATTAAAATGCCTCACTTTTAAGTATTGTGTGATTTGTGATTAAACCACTTACCACAAGCGTATTTGCCACTTTAGCCACTATTTTCACTTGTGTTTGTTTCATTTTTCTGCCTCGCTTTTGCGCAGAGGGATACCTCTTTGTGAGGCTAGGACAAACTCGCAGATTTTTTTGATAGATTCTCTTTTTATCGCACTATCCTCGCTTTTTGACTCATATCTATCAAGCATATCTTGCGCAAAACCTCGCATAGAAGTCGCAGAAAAAAGCTCCTTATAGAAATGGCTAATCTCATCAATCTCTTTGCTGTCAAATAGCTTTCGCATTCTGTGTTTGTTTAGCCCGCGAATCACAGCGCGATTGCCCTCTGCCATACAAAATGGAGGGACATCTTGACTTAGTGCGCTTGCTCCCGCTATCATCGCCCCATCGCCGATTTTGACAAACTGATGCACAGGCGTCATTCCACCGATATTGACATAATCCCCAATCTCAATATGCCCACCTAGCGTAGCGTTGTTTGCCAAAATGCAGTGATTGCCCACCACACAATCGTGTGCAATGTGAACAAATGCCATAAACAAATTTTCATTGCCAATGATTGTCTTGCCAATCCCGCCCTCTGTGCCCGGATTAAACATACAATGCTCACGGATAATGTTATTATCCCCAATGATTAGCTCGACTTTTTCGCCCGAGTATTTCAAATCCTGCGGAATCGTGCCAAGCACAGCATAAGGAAACACCACATTATTTTTACCCAAAGTGGTATCGCCCAAAATCGTTACACCATTATACAGCTTGCAACCCTCGCCGATTCTAACCCCCTCGCCAATCACGCAAAAATCGCCAATGTCAACTCCATCGGCTATCTGTGCGCCCTTTGCGATAATGGCAGTTCGTGCGATTTGTGCTTTCATAGTAGCTTACTCCTACCGTGCTAGTGCTTATGTCGCGCTTGCGCCACTTGCAGCATCACTATCAGCTACCATAGCTTTTAGTTGCGCTTCGCACACAAGCTTATCCTCTACAAACGCCTTGCCCTCAAGCGACCATACAGCACCTTTGTGCTTTAGGACGCTAAGACGATACTCTAGCTTGTCCCCGGGAACGACAGGAGAGCGGAATTTCACACCGTCAATCGTCATAAAATACACGATTTTGTTTTCAGCTGCACTCACATCATCGCCCCACATACTCACAAACGCCAGCACTCCCCCAGCCTGTGCCATTCCCTCAATAATCATCACTCCCGGATAAATAGGCTTACTAGGAAAATGCCCCAAAAACACCTGCTCATTTGCAGTAATATTTTTATACCCCTCAATAAGACTATCTTTTTCAAGTCTAGTAATCCTATCGACAAGCAAAAGTGGGTATCTATGTGGCAAGATTCTCTTAATCGCGTTTATATCCATTATGCTCATTTTACACCTTGTTAGAAAATTCACAACAAAAGCCCAAAACCACGCAAAACTAGCACAATCTCTACAAAAAAAGTCCTAAAAAGTATTGCTTCATCGCTTGTGAGAATCGCGCGTAAGTAGCGGGACTTTATGCAGATTTTGCAAGAAATCTTTAGTTTTTTATAGCATAAAAACAAAAAACTTTGCTTGCTTTTATTTGTATTTGACTAGCTTTGAAACTTAGGCTAAAACGCAAAATTATACAAAACTTTTGATAATGTTTTGCACGAATTTTTAAGCGATTTAAAACATTTTTTACATTTTTTACATAAATTTTTATTATTTATTTGCAAAAACTGAAAATATGAGGTAAAAATTGTAGATTTTACCTCGCATCAATGCACATTATTTGTTTTTTGTGCTTGATTAAATTTTGAAAGTTTTTATGACATTTTTACATTTTTATTCTTTGGTTTTGTGCTGTGTTTGGGGGTTGTATTTGTCTTTTGTGCTTGTTTGTTAGCGATTCTTCGCTCAATTTTTGGAGTTTTTTTATATTTTTCTTAACGCAAAAACTTAGGATTCATCTTTCCATATCAGCTTTTTTGCTATGCGTAATTTTTGCAAAAATATCTTTATAAGCCCACACAAAGCTACACAATTTCTATCACTTCAAACACCCTTTCATCTTGAAAAAAAGATTCTATGCTTACTGCTAGGGGATTTGAGATTGACTTGGTGTTATTGCTTAGATTTTGTGATTCTGCCAAATCCTTAGCCACCTCATCATCAATTATGATGATAGGATTTATCGACTCATATCCACAAAGCAGAGTGCGCAAATAAAGCTCTTCCTCATAGCAAATAGGCGCGTAAATGAGCTCCCTCACGCCATCATACCTCACACCACACTTGTGGCTTGCCTCATACTCACTGCCCTCATCGTTTTCGCTCGTTTGTTTGGCACAAAGAATCTCATTGAGGCTCTTTAGTGGCAAAAAAACCGTGTCATCTCTTTGACTAATCCCAATGGTAATTTTCACAGAATATGGGCTAGGACTATCTTTATTCAAAGCAAAATCCGCTTTAGAATCCACCCCCAAAGATTCTCGCAAAAAGGGGGAGCTATAAGCATTTATAGATATTTCTACCCAAGTTGGTAGCTCCATTTTTATTCGCTTGGATTCGGAGTGGGCTAGCACATAGTTGGGTATCGCCATTCCATTTAGCGATAATCTATGGCTTAGCACGCGATAGATTCGCTTTTTTCGCTGTGTAAGGATATATTTTTTGCCCGCCTTTTCTAGCGCATCTCGTTTGGCAAATACCTCACTTCTCTCCTCTATGCTCGCAGGCAAAGCACGACTACCTATATCGCTCATCATCTCTAGGCTATATCGTCCTTGTTTTTCTCGCTGCTTTTCTAGTGCGTATTTGCAGCCGCAATAGTTCTGCCGATAGAGATTGTCTTTTTTTGCTAGAGCATTTTGCTTATTCACTCCACCATTTGCACGGACATTGATTTTGACAAAATCTAACTTACGCGCTTTGGCTATGATGTCGCCCTGCTCATAAAGGACTTCTTGCTCTTTCATCGGGCTTGCAAGCAGAGTGCTAGTAAACCTCACTTCGCCAATCTCGCTTGCCACCTCCGCACTTCTCTCTAAACGAATATCAAAGCACTTCACACATCGCTCGCCCTTTTCGGGTGCTTCCTCCAGCCCACGCACTCCATTTAGCCACTCATCTGTGTCATATCTTCCCTCTATGAGCCCTACCCCGAGCATTTCACAGCTTCTGCGCACATCTTGGAGGCGCAAATCGTACTCGGACTTGGGGTGAATGTTTGGATTGTAAAAAAAGCCGATAAGATTCTCACTAGGATATGCTTTTTTCAATTCACTCAAAAAATAATGACTATCCACAGAGCAACAAATATGCACCAACATTTTTGTCCTTTTTTATTGTTTTGATTTTGTAGTGCTTATAGCGTTTTGCTAACACTCACTTTTTCACTCGCATTGTTATATATCTTTTTGCCAAAAACCATTGTCCCAAAACCTCTTTTGACTCAATCCCTTTCCCTCATAAAATAAAGATACCCACCGATACCACCCACCAATACAAGTAGCAAAAATACCAGCAAAAACACTTCTAAACTATCCATTTTGGATTCTCCTTTTTATGTAGATTTTAGTTTGTGTGCTTGATGAGGTTTGGCAAAATCTCTTTTTATTCGTATTTCATTTGTATTTAGCCCCACCCAAATCAATCATTAAATGTTTCATATGAAACATTTTCATAGTTTTTTGTATTACCCCGTATTACTCATTTTTGTGTGAATCTTTTTCTCTCGTAGTTGCCCACAAGCTGCTGAAATATCTACGCCCTTAGATTCTCGTATCGTGGCTAGCAGTCCTTTTGACACAAGAAAATCGGCAAACTCCTCTACTTTTTTCATTTCAGGGCGTTGATATTTTGATTCACTATGTGGATTAAACAATATCAAATTTACCTTTGCTTTGATTCCGTTAAGTAGCTTTAGTAGTTTTTTTGCGCTCGCCAAATCATCATTTATGTCTCGTATCACAAGGTATTCAAACATTACCCTCTTTCGAGTGTCGATAGGAAATCTCCTCACAGCATCAATCACGGCTTGTATATTGTAAGTCTTATTTATCGGCATAAGTTTGCTTCGTAGCTCATCATCTACCGCGTGTAGAGAAATCGCTAGTTGCACGCCCAAATCTAGCTTGCCTAGATTTTCTATTTGTGGGGCGATTCCGCTTGTAGAAATCGTCTGTCGCTTTGGAGAAATCGCTAGCCCATCTAGCTCGCTAAGTATCCCTATCGCTTGCACCACCTCATCAATATTGTGCAGTGGCTCACCCATACCCATATACACTATATTCACTCGCTTGTGAGATTCTAGGGCATTGTCTCGTTTGAGAAACACCACTTGTTGGACTATCTCTCCTGCAGTGAGATTGCGCACAAATCCTCCCCTAGCCGTAGAGCAAAAAGAGCAGCCGACTTTGCAGCCGATTTGACTAGAGAGGCAAAAAGTCCACTTCTCGCTTGCCAAAACCCTGCCGTTCTCATCTCTTTTTTTATCACGCATTTTGATACAGACTGATTCAAAGCAGTGTCCATCTCTCGCTTCAAAAAGATATTTTTGTGTGCCGTCTTTGCTTGTTTCTTTGGCGAGAAGTTTTAGATTTTGCGTGCTGAAATATTCATCAAGGTAAAATCGCAAATCTTTTGGTAGATTTAGCATTTTGCCAAACTCATCTTCATAGCGAACATATAGCCAATTATAAATCTGCTTAGCTCGATATGATGGAAATTTTTTAAGTTTTTCGCACATATCCCTTGCAAAATCATTACCCTTTTTGAAATCCTCGCTTGCGTTGCCGCTAGAATAAATAACACCAGAGGCAAAAACCTGCTCTAGCTCACTCAAGCGCATTCCATAAATATTGATTTTGTTAGATTCCATTTATCCACTCTTTATTCTAGCCAAGCGTTTATATCATCACTTTTTGACTTTGCGTTATGAAGTCCTCTAGCTTACGCTTTGCCTCACTATGGTTTGCCAGAAAATCCTTATGAGCATTTTCATCGCAATAGTTCGTTACACAAAACACGCCCATAGCAGGCACACCAAAACTTTGAGCAACTTTCATCACGGCATAAAATTCCATATTTTCTAGTAGTACGCCAGCCATAGCCATTTGATTTGCGCTATTCTCATCTGTGGTAATGTAGTTTGATGAATTCACAATCGCTTGTTTTGTTTGCTCTATTTGCCTTGCTACAACACTATTTCGCATAGATTTTTGTTGATTTTCTGTTTTTTGATTTTGGATTGATTTTAGAGTTTGCTCCGATGTTTCATATGAAACATTTTTTTGCCCAGATTCTCTATCTCCCAAATTCTCATCGCTCACAAAAAATCTAGCAAAATCCCCAAATCCACTCAAATCCGCCGATTCCATTTTTACTACATTGTCTATCGGTGTATAGCTCCCACCACTCAAAAAGCTAGATTCTATCTGTGTCGCCTCCACCGAAAAAAACATATCCCCTATCAAAATCTCTTTACTATACGCCCCAGCACTCCCCACAAATATGATATTTTCTACTTCCCTTGCTCCGCCTAGCAGTAGCCTAGTCAGTCCCAAGCTCGCCTCTACTAGCCCTATGCCTATCGGCACAGCACAGCACAGAGTTTCATTTCGCCCAGCACACACTAGCATCTACACCACCTTGCACGCCCCTCACACAATCCTCCAAAACACGACCAAGCCACAAAATCTCATATCCGCACCGCTATACCACAATTGTGCAGATAATCTTTTAGCTCGGAGATAGAGATTTCATCGTTGTGAAATATGCTCGCAGCCAATGCCGCATCAGCCACTCCTCGCTCAAAAACCTCCGCTATATCGCCCATCTTGCCCGCTCCACCAGAAGCGATGATGGGCAGTCCTACCGCTTCGCGCAATGCCCCTAGCCCCTCCAAATCATATCCCCCCTTTGTCCCATCAGTATCCATGCTTGTATGCAGGATTTCCCCCGCTCCATTATCCTCGCAGATTTTCGCCCATTCGCACAGCTCCAGCTCTACTTTCTCTCTACCACCCTTGATATAGACTTCTTTTCTTTGTGGGTTATTCTCTGCCGAGCGAGTATCGATAGCCACCACCACACATTGTGAGCCAAATCTTTTTGCTGCTTGAGCTACCAAGCTAGGATTTTTTATTGCTGCACTATTTAGGCTTATCTTGTCCGCCCCAGCATTTAGTAGCGCATACATATCTTCTAGGCTAGAGATTCCCCCACCGATAGTAAGCGGGATATAGACTTCTTTGGCAATCTTTTCACACAGAGAAACTATCGTTTTGCGATGCTCAAAAGACGCGGTTATATCTAGTAGCACCAGCTCATCAGCCCCCGCGTCATTGTATATTTTTGCTAGCTCCACAGGGTCACCCACATTTTGCAGTCCCACGAAATTCACCCCCTTTACCACCTGCCCATCCTTTATGTCAAGGCAGGGGATAATCCGTTTTGCTAGCATTTAGATTCCTTTTATTTAATTGTCCAATCAAACCATATATTCCCAAATCACACCACTAAATTTTGTGCGCAATCATAACATTTTTTCCTTTTCTTTTTCTTATTTTTTATCCATATTGCAAAGCAATCATAAAAACTACCGCGTATATTTCGCCTACATTGTGCGAGATTTGGTGTGATTTTTGCGCATATTTTTACAAATTTTTACCACAATCAACAAAAGATTCGCTACAATACCACCTAAAGCAAATCAAACCATTCTTTGCAAACAAATGCTTTTTATAAATAGATTCTCATAAAATAGATTTATAAAAAGGATTTTCCTGCAGAGAAGCATAATACCAAAAAAACATTTTGGACAGAATTTTCTAAAAGATTCTATCATTTTAGACAAAATCCTCCAAGCAAGCTCCGAGCTATACCAAAGCTGTTTAGCCAAGCTAGAGAATGCACCAAAATCCTCGCTAGATTCTAGCAAGGCGCAAGAGATGACACAAAATGGTGCGAAACATAGTGATGAGTATCCGCTAGAAATATCAAAATCTAGCAGCCTCCACACTTCACAAAACCTCCAGCTTCAAAGTCTAAAGCTTGTAGAAATCGGTGTTGGCTTGGGTGATTTATCCATTAGGCTTTTGGGCATCGCTCCTCTCCTTTCTTATGAGATTGACGAAGCTCTGTGTTCTTTTGTATTGCAGCGATTTGCAAAGCAAAGCCTTGCGAATCATTTTGATTTGATACACGCAGATGTGCTATCTCTGCCCTTTGCCCTAGCACTCCAAAAATACGAGAGCAAAGAAAAAAGCAAAGAGGGCAAAGCAGATGATACGACAAAAACCGACATTAGTAGCACGGCAAAATATGAGGACACAAGCGCAAAAATACGCAAGCAGCTAGATGAAAAAAACGCTAGCCAAATAAGCCCAAAAAGCTCTTGGCTTGCCACCTCCCCATATATCCTCATCTCAAATCTACCCTACTATATCGCCACGCGCATTATCCTTATCGCGCTAAAAGACCCGCTTTGCAAGGGGTTTGTGGTGATGACACAAAAGGAGGTAGCGGATAAATTCTGTGCTAGCAGTGGATATAGTGAGTTTTGCGCTCTATCTGTGCTAGCACAAAGCGTAGGAGATATACGACTACTTTTTAGCGTGCCAAAAGAAGCGTTTGAACCTATGCCAAAGGTAACTTCATCAGTTTTTAGCCTGCGCAAAGGGCAAGAAAGTTTCTTGGGCGATTTTACAAAATCTAGCCAAAGGTGGCTTAGCTTTGAAAAAATGCTAAAACACGCATTTGTATCGCCTAGAAAAAAGCTACTATCAAATCTAGCAAGACATTATGACAAAAAGCAACTAGAGGAAATTTTTGCTACACTTGATATGCCCTCTCACAGCAGAGCACACCAAGTAAGCACACAAAAATATCACCACATTTTCACAAAACTCGAAAGGATACACGATGAATGACAACAACAACGAACAACAAAAACGAGGGTTTTTCTCTCGATTTGGCAAAAAAGACGGACAATCTCCGCAAAACAACCACAACAACCACAACTCTCACAACAAAGACCACCGCAACCACAAAAGCAAGCATAGACAAGGCAGCGGACAAAACGGCACAACAAATGAAGCAAGCAACTCGCAAAGGGATAGCTCACAAAACGGACAAAACTCACAAAACCACACCAAACACCAAAATCAGCCAAATTCTGTCGCTCCTCAAAAACGACAATTCCCAAACCAGCGAATGCAAGTGCTGCAAGACTCTGCTAGCAGGGGAGCTAGAGAAGTGCAAGGAGCAAAAGAAAAAGGCAATCTAGAATTTCACAAAGACCTAAAAAAAGGTGTAGAAACAAACACTAGAATTCAAAAAAACAGCCTAAACCCACACAATAAGCTAGACCTCTCCACCAAAGAAAAAATCAAAATCACGCCTCTTGGTGGGCTAGGGGAAATCGGTGGAAATATGATGGTAATGGAGAGCGAAAACAGCGCGATTATCATCGATGTGGGTATGAGCTTCCCAGAAGAAAATATGCACGGCGTGGATATTCTTATCCCAGATTTTAGCTACATACATTCTATCAAAAGCAAAATCGCAGGCATAGTCATAACCCACGCCCACGAAGACCACATAGGCGCAGTCCCCTATCTATTCAAAGAATTGCAATTCCCCCTTTATGGCACACCTCTAGCACTAGGAATGATAGGTGCGAAATTTGATGAGCACGGGCTAAAGCAATACCGCCCTATGCTAAAAGTCGTCCAAAAACGCCAGCCCGTGCAAATCGGGGATTTTGAAATCGAGTGGATTCATATCACTCACTCTATCATTGATTCTAGTGCGCTAGGGATTCGCACAGCAGCAGGGATTATCCTCCATACAGGAGATTTCAAAATCGACCACACACCCATAGATAATCTCCCCACAGATTTACACCGCCTAGCACATTATGGCGAAGAGGGGGTTATGCTTTTGCTTAGCGATTCTACCAACTCCCACAAAAGTGGTTGCACACAAAGCGAAGCCACTGTTGGACCTACATTTGACGCATTGTTTAAAAACGCCGATGGACGCGTGATAATGAGCACATTTAGCTCCAATATCCACCGCGTATATCAAGCAATCACCTATGGGCTAAAATACGGGCGCAAAGTCTGTGTCATCGGTCGCTCTATGGAAAAAAACATAGAAATCGCACGCGAACTAGGCTACATAGACTTGCCAAACAACATTTTCATCGAAGCTCACGAGGTAGAAAAATACCCTGATAGCGAGATTCTAATCGTTACCACAGGTTCTCAAGGGGAAACGATGAGTGCGCTATATCGTATGGCTACCGATGAGCACCGCCATATCAAAATCAAGTCTAGCGACTTGATAATCCTATCAGCAAAAGCTATCCCGGGCAATGAGGGTAGCGTATCTGCTGTGCTAAATTTCCTTATGAAAGCGGGTGCTAGCGTGGCTTACCAAGACTTTAGCGAAATCCACGTAAGCGGACACGCCGCACAAGAAGAGCAAAAACTTATGCTTCGTCTTATAAAGCCCAAATTTTTCTTACCAGTGCACGGCGAGTATAACCACGTCTCCAAGCACAAAGACACCGCTATAAAGTGTGGCGTGCCAGAGAAAAACATACTGCTAATGGAAGATGGCGACCAAATCGAAGTAAACCCCACATATATCAAAAAAGTCGGCAATGTCAAATCAGGCAAAGTTTTCATCGACAATCAAGCTTGCAAAGAGATTGACGCACCCACACTACAAGACAGAAAAGATTTGGCAGATAGCGGGATAGTAAGCGTGGTGGCATTTATCGCTAAGCAAGAGCAAAAGCTCCGCTCACTTGAAATCCAAATGGTAGGCGTAGCAAACCAAAACGAGCAAAAAGAGCTAGAAAAAGAAGTGCAAGGCACGATAGAAATGGCTATCCGCACGATAAAAAAAGAAACGATGAATTCCAAAGGACATCTAGAAGCAGAGCTACGAAACATTATCCGCAAACTACTATTTAAAAAGCTCAAAAAATATCCTGCGATTATGATGCATATCTTTACGGCATAAATCTTGCTAGTGTTTTGCTAGATTCTAAAGTAGAGGTTGCACTCTTTGCAATCTCTACTTTAAGCAAAAAGCTGATAAAAGCACAAAAAGGATAAAGCCTTGAAAAGTTTTGATACTTCGCTAGATTTCACCCAAATCGCTACAAATGTCCTAAAAGACGAAGCAAAATCGCTGCTTGATAGTGCCACTTCTCTCCCTCAAATCCTCCCAAACACCGCACTAAAAAACATCATATCCCTCATACTAGATTCCACCTCACAAGGTGGCAAGCTAATCATCACAGGTGTAGGCAAAAGCGGGCATATCGGTAGCAAAATCGCAGCTACACTTGCATCCACAGGCACGCCTAGCTTTTTCCTCCACCCCACAGAAGCTTTGCACGGGGATTTGGGAATGGTAAGCCAAAATGACATTGTGTTGGCTATCAGTTATAGCGGGACTTCTAGCGAGGTGCTAGCTATTATCCCTCATCTAAAAAGAAAATCAAAAGCTATCATAACGATGAGCAAAGCAAAAGATTCCGCGCTTAGCGAGTATAGCGAGCATTTTTTACCTATCTTTGTAGAGAGGGAAGCCTGCCCGATAAATAGCGCACCGATGAGTAGCACCACGCTTACTCTTGCTATGGGAGATGCTCTAGCTGCCTGCCTAATGCACGCACGAGGATTTGGCAAACAAGATTTTGGCTCTCTACACCCCGGTGGTGCGCTAGGGCGCAAACTATTTGTAAAAATCGCTGACGTAATGCAAAAAGACAACCTCCCCATAATCACACAAGACACTTCGCTAAAAGAAGCCATAATAGAAATGAGTCAAAAGCGACTAGGCAACGCTATCATCGTAGAAAATCTAAAAGAGCTAAAGCCCATAGCGATTCTAAGCGATGGGGATTTGCGCCGTGCGATGATGGATAAGGATTTTTGCCTTGATTCCCCTGCACTGCGATATGCTAGCAAGACACCAAAAACCTGCAATGATGAAAATCTACTAGCAAGCCAAGCCCTAGAAATCATCGAAAAAAGCAAAATCCAGCTACTAATCATCACAGACAAAAACAGCTCTCTAAAAGGCGTGCTACATATCCACACACTACTAGATGCGGGCATAACCATAGACTAAATCAACTAGCCTAAAATCAAAAATATTAAATCAAGCAAAAGGAGTAAAAATGTTTGAGAAAATCAACGAAATCATTGCCAATATTGAGGAAATCCGCGATGAAATCACTATTTTGCTAGGAATGGCAAAGATTAGCTTTGTGGATTATATTATGATAAAGCGTGGCTCTATGGATATGCCAGAGGGTATGCAAATGTCAGTGTGGGAGCACCTAAACGAAGAAGTAGACAAACTAAAAGCTCAAATAGATTTGCTAAACAAACTAAAGCGCGAAATGCTTGTGTTTTAGAATTTCACAAAATCAAAAAATAGTAAAAAAGAAGTGTCAAAATAAAAGAATATTAAGGAAGTAAAATGGTGGCTCGAGGCGGAATCGAACCACCGACACGGAGATTTTCAGTCTCCTGCTCTACCGACTGAGCTATCGAGCCATACTAAAAGATTTAAATCAAATATTCAAACAAAGTAAGCGGGTATTGTATCCAAAATTGTGTAAATTTCATCTTAAATGAATACATAAACCGCTTATGGTGTCTTAATAGTGTCAAAAACCATCCCTAGATTTTGCTATAATCATCAGCTTTTATAAAAAAATATAAGGAATAAAAATGTCAAAACCCCTAAACCTTATCTCTTGGAATGTCAATGGGCTGCGTGCGTGTATGAATAAAGGCTTTATGGAGTTTTTCCGCTCCATAGATGCCGATATTTTTTGTATCCAAGAGTCCAAAATGCAGCGCGAGCAAGCCGACTTTGACTTTAGCACTCTGGGCTACAAAGACTTTTGGAATAGCGCGCAAAAAAAGGGCTACTCTGGCGTGGTTACGCTTAGCAAGAGAAAGCCCCTAAGTGTGCAATACGATATGGGGATAGCCCACCACGACAAAGAGGGCAGAATCATCACCGCAGAGTTTGAGGGCTTCTACCTAATAAATGTCTATACACCAAACTCCAAGCGCGAGCTAGAGCGGCTAGAGTATCGTATGCAGTGGGAAGATGACTTCCGCGCGTTTCTTAAAAACTTAGAGCGAAAAAAGCCCGTGATAGTCTGCGGAGACTTAAATGTCGCGCACAAAGAGATTGACTTGAAAAATCCAAAGACAAACTGCACGCGCAAAGATTCTAGCGGGGAAGTTACATTCTTGGGCAATGCGGGCTTTAGTGATTGGGAGAGGGAGAAGTTTGGCACGCTTTTAAATTCTGGATTTGTCGATACATTTCGGCATTTCTACCCCGACAAAGAGGGTGCATACAGCTGGTGGAGCTACTTTGGCACAGCACGAGAAAAAAACATCGGCTGGAGAATCGACTACTTCCTTTGCTCCAAAGCCCTAGTGCCAAACCTCATAGACGCCAAAATCTACCCGCAGATTTTAGGGAGCGACCACTGCCCTGTGGGACTAGAGATAGGGTTTTAAGCCCTATAATGCCTTTTTGCGATATTTTTGCAACATTTTTACGCGTTTTTTTTTGCCCTGCCCTCCTTTTTAAAATTTAAATCTTTTTAGCCAAATCCTCCTTTGCCACCCTACCTTTATTTTTTAATGAATAGTCTTAAATCTTTTAGAATCTTATACGGTATCTAAGAGAGTTTTTTAAAGATATTTTAAGGGGGGGGGGGTAATATAATTCCCACGAATTTTAAAACATAAGGAGTGGCGATAATGGCAACTTTTCCATTCAATAATTTTCCCGATACCCAAAAAATCCTCTATGAAAGCGCAGATGGAGCATTTCACATAGCTTCAGGCTATGACAAAGAAGACCCACAAAACGAGAATGCTCCAAAAGTCCTTTCTATCGGTATTCGTTGGGTAGTAAGCAGAAACGACAATCAACAAAATAAGAAACCATCACTAGGCTATCCAAACGCACATTCTAAACCCTGCTGGTTTATACTTCCTGATGATTTGGCAATTTGTCTATTGCAGTGTATAAAAAATAATCCTGTTATTGACAAATCTGGGATTGACAAAGCCCTGCAAATACTCAATCAACAGACAACTTAAGAAAGACAAACTTAGTCAATAAAGCGTGTGATAAACACTAATGTTTGCATTTGCTATTGGCAAATGTATCGTAACTTTAAGGAGAATAAAATGAAAAATAAAATAACAAAGTGTAATAAATGGTTAGTAGGATTTGCTTTAGTAGCAAGTATAGCATTTAGTGGGTGTGATGCTATAAGTGGTGGTAGCTACTGCGATGATAAAGATGGACAAAAGATTTTTACCGAGCTTTTAAAAGAGTATTTGCTAAAAAGCCAAGATTTACAAAAATATATTGGTAAAAACCAAAAAGACTTACAAGAATATATCGATAAAGTAGATTTTTCGTATGAAATGGACAAAGAACATTCAATCATTAACGAGGATGAAAAGGGTGCCGCTTGTGTTATCAAAAACATAACTATCAAATTTGATAAAGGCGATAGTGTCGTCATCAATGGTGCTTTTAGCGATGGGGCAAAAAAAGCAATGAATTTTCTGGGTGCACTTGCTGGAAAATATCAGCTTGGAAATGAATTGTCTTCACGCTTCATCTATTTTATGGGTTATGAGCAAAACAAAAAGACTAAAGAAACTAGAATTGAAGTGCTAGCCCCTTTATTCTCGCAGACAAATATATTGATAAGTGAATTTTTCAAAGATATACCCAAAAATATCATAGACTACTATGATGGCACAGGTGTGCTTATCGATGGCAAAAGAAAAGGTGCTTGCCCAGATGGTGTGCGACAGACAAGGGACAAAAACGGCGAAATCGCCTTTGAGGGAGGGTGTGCAAATGGCACAAAAGAGGGTGCGTGGAAATACTATGAAAATGGATTTTTGGCAAAAGAGGAACTATATAAAAATGGGCTACTAGATAAAGCCACAAAATATTATCCCCTAACGGGTATGATAGAATCTGAATTTGCAAAAGATGGCAATGGCAATGCAACATTGAGAATATACAATAAAGAAGGTTACATTGCACAATTTGTGCCATTCAGCATAGATAAAAATGGCAATAAGGTGGTAAATGGAAAGGCGTTTGCAGGTCGGATGTTTCCAAGTCCGGGGACTCATCGTGAAGGATTTTATAAAAGCGAACTTAAAGAATTAGGGATAGAAAAAATTTTAGAGAAGGGTTACTGTCCAGAAAACATTATTTTTGCTGATAATTTTAATTATGTAGAGGTGTCTAATGGTGTTTTTGTGCTTGGACAAAAACTATCAATATCAGGTGAACTTGAAAAAGTAAAAACAGAGCAGGAGGCTTTTGCACTCATAGAACAAAAAGACAAATGTGAAGTTATCAGGAATAATAATTTGGTATTAGCTGTAGAGTTATCTCGGGTGGCTGATGGAGTTTTTGCTCGTTTTTATAAGAACGACGAAGAAATAGGAGATTTATTCAATTACAAAAGTAGTGGATATTGCACCACAGGGCAATGTCAGGTAATGTTTAAAGAGCTGATAGACAAAAGTTTCTACAAAGATAAAATCTACTCTGCCCTAGAATCTGCCAAGCCTGAAGAGCGAAGAGAATAAAGATGAGTAAAAATCCACAAGATATAGAACTATACAAGGTTCTTTATAATGCTTATGCCGATGAAATAAAAAATCTTTGGCAACGCTCAATATTTTTAGTGGCATTTATGGTGCTTGTGTGGAGTGGCTATGGCGCATTGCAACTAAAAGCCATAGAGTTAAAGATTGTAGAAAATCTTGCCCAAAACGTGCAAAATGTGGAGACAAACACTCTTGTGTATATCTTTGCTTCTCTTGGACTTTGCGCGGTGATTATCGTGCTATCTTGGCTATGGATAGCTATGGCAAAAGGCTCAAAGTTTGTTCAAGAAGCCAACGAGGAGCATATCAAAAACTTTGACTTTCAAAATTATGATATAAAAAATCTCTTTTGTGATTTGGATTCTTATGAATATGCAGAACACACAGATTCTAAAAACAATACCAAAGTCAAAACACTAAATCCAAAATTAAAAGATAGTTTGTTATGCTGTGGGGTGTTGCAACCATATCGCTACTCGCCTAGCAAAATCAATATCGCACTTGGGTGGGTAAGCTGCCTACTAGGTATTGTACTTTTTATTGCACATATTATGAGTATATTTTGCACGACATTATGCCCAATAGGGTATGCTGTGCTTGTTGCGCTAATAATTATAGCTTTATATAGCTGTTTGACACTTATCAAATCACGCTTAAAAGGTAGATAAAATCCAAATCTTAGAGGGCAAAAATGCTAACAAATTATAAATAACATTTATCCCCACGATTTATCCCACCGCTCCGCACGATTCTCACGCGCTCTTTCTTACGCACACTTTTGCATATTTTTGAGTTTCCTCTCACTCCTCCCACAACTTTTAAAAATTTTTCAAAAATTAAGCTATTTTTAATAGGGGGGGGGGATAAAATAAACCGCTTTTGTTTTTGTGCGAAAATTTGTGATAAAAATATTTATCTTAAGATTCTAGCCACGAAGCAAAGCAAATATCACCCCCACAAGGAGCAAAGAATGAGTAAGATTCTTGCACTAGCATTTGCTGCAGGGCTTGGAGCGGTTATGATGACAGGCTGCGCTCTAAACACCCCTCTAAACATCACAGCCGCTGAAGTCCCACCAGAGCAAGCAAAGACAGGCGTAGCTACTTGCCGAAGTTTCTTTGGTATTTTCCGCTTTGGGAAATGCACGCTTAATGACGCTATCGCTAAGGGCAATATCACTCAAGTGCAAAGCGCGGATATTAAGCGATTTAGCTTTTGGATTTATGCAAGCGACAAAGTCGTAGTGCGCGGTAAATAAATCCACTTTAGTATAAACAAATGCGATTTTTCACTTAAGCTAAGTATTTTTAGTCTTGCTAAATCACGACAAAAGCTAAAATTCACTCCCTTGCCTTAGAAAAATCTTTAATATTTTTAAGACAAGGGGATTCTTTTATAAAATTCAAGAAAAAACAACTAACAAAACATATCCAAAATCTCACAAAAACCCCTCAAAAATCTACAAAAAACACTTATGCCACACCTAGATATATCCCAAATATATTAAACACCACAAAAAGCCCAAAAAATGTAAAAACTAGACTTTACTTACTCTTTTTTACTAAAAATCGCCCAAATAAATGCCACAAACCACAATATCCCTGTCAATCCAAAAAAGAAATTTATGATAAAAATCAGCCATTTATCTTTATGAGAGCGCACAAACGCAATCACACTTGGCAAAAAATACAAGCCCAAACTACAAATAATCGCCAATATATACGCCACAAATAGCAATATATCAAAAGTAGGCACGCCTACGATTTCCACGCCATCAATGATTTCGGTAGAATTTTTATAAAAATATTCCAAAAACAAGGCTCGCTCCTTTAGGCAACCATTTTTAAGCAAATATCACACATCTAAATGCTTGACATCTTTTGCGTGAAGTTGGATATATTCTCTTCTTGGCTCTACCTCATCGCCCATAAACAGCGTAAAGATTCTATCAGCTTCTTCCTCACTTGGTAGTTGCACGCGAAGTAGTGTCCTATCCGTAGGTGTCATCGTAGTTTCCCATAGTTGGTCTGGATTCATCTCGCCTAGCCCTTTATATCGCTGTATATCTGCACCTTTTTTAGCAGAGTTTTCCACTTCCTCAAGCAAAGTGATGACATCTTTTTTCACACCATTTTCATCTTTCAAAAACGCCAAATCCCGCTCATTGATTTTATGATAAGTATGTCTTGCTTCGGTAAAAAGCGGGTCGCTAAATAGATTTTCATCAATAGTAATATCAAGTAGCCCCAAACTTGTTTGGACATATAGCGTGATAGAATCCTCTCTCAAGTCTTTAGATAGGATATTACACTCTATGCTAGATAAAAATTTCTCTATTTTTTCATACAGCTTAGCAAAATCCTTGACTACACTCTCGCTTACATTTTCGATAAGATAGCGCACCACTTCTATCATCGCATATCGCTTCTCTAGGCTTTTTAGCGTAGAGCGATAGTGCGCGATATATCGCAAAATCTCCAAAAGCTCTTTATTGCCGATTCCCTTAAAGCTAAAGTTTTCTATGCCATTTTCGCTCAAATACTCGCTTAGTGCCCTATCATCTTTTAGATAAATCTCTTTTTTGCCCTTTTTGAATCGATACAAAGGAGGCTGCGCGATATAGATATGCCCATTTTCGATAAGTGGCTTAAGATAGCGATAAAAAAATGTCATCAAAAGCGTTTGTATATGGCTACCATCGACATCAGCATCTGTCATAATAATGATTTTGTGGTATCGCAATCTCTCCAAGCTAAACTCATCGCCTATGCCACAGCCAAAGGCGATTATCATATTTTTGATTTCCTCGCTTTTTAGGATTTTATCAAGCCTAGATTTTTCTACATTCAAAATCTTTCCACGCAGAGGTAAAATCGCTTGATAGCGTCTATCTCGCCCTTGCTTTGCGCTACCACCCGCAGAATCCCCCTCTACAAGGTAGATTTCAGACTCTTGTGGGTCTTTGCTCTGGCAGTCTGCGAGCTTGCCCGGAAGTGTGCCTACCGAGAAACTCTCTTTTTTGCGCATAGTTTCGCGTGCTTTTTTTGCTGCTTCTCTGCCTCGTGCGGCTAGAAGTGCCTTTTGCATTATGTTTTTGGCATCATTTGGATTTTCTTCAAAAAACTTGCTTAGCTTATCAAAAGTGAGCTTTTGCACGATTGGCTTTACAAATGAACTTCCAAGCTTGCCCTTGACTTGCCCCTCAAACTGCGGGTCTATCACGCGAGTAGAGATTATCGCTACAAGCCCTTCACGCACATCTTCGCCCGTTACTTTGACATCTTTTTCGCGTGCATTGGCATTTGCTTCTATGTAGTTTGTGATTACCCTAGACAAAGCAGCGCGAAATCCAGCCTCGTGTGTCCCACCATCAGGTGTGCGGATATTATTGACAAAACTTAGCACATTCTCATCAAAGCCCTCATTGTAAGTTAGGGCGATTTCGACTTCTGTCTCTTGCTCTACACCTTTGAAATAAATAGTCGAGCCAATGATTGCATTGCGCTTATTGACATCATCGATAAATTCTATCAAACCATTTTCAAAGTGATAGCTTACCTCCGTGCCATCTCTCTCATCTTTAAAATCAATTGTTAGATTTTTATTAAGATATGCCATTTCTTTAAATCGCTTCAAAAGCACATCTTTGTCAAATTCTAGCACTTCCATTATCTTGCCATCAGGGAAAAACTCAATAGTCGTGCCGTTTTCTTTTGTTTGTCCGATGATTTCTAGCTCACTTGTAGGCTTACCCTCTGCAAATTCTTGTCTATAAATATTTCCATTTTTTTTGATTGTCATTATGAGCTTTGAGGATAGTGCATTTACCACAGATACACCCACTCCGTGAAGCCCACCAGAAGCCTTATACACTTCACTATCAAACTTCCCTCCCGCGTGAAGCACAGTTAGCACCACAGTTGCAGTTGGGATTTTTTCTGTGGGATGAATATCCACAGGAATTCCGCGTCCATTATCCTCAATAATAGCACTTCCCTCTAGCGTAAGCGTGATTTTGATTCTATCACAATGCCCTGCCATTGACTCATCGACAGAATTATCCACCACTTCATACACCATATGATGAAGTCCGTTGATATTAGTGCTTCCTATATACATTCCCGGACGCTTGCGAACTGCTTCTAGTCCTTTTAAAACCTTGATATTTTCGCCTGTATAAGATACATTTTTCATTGTTTTAAGTCCTTTGTATTGTGGTGTTTGCAGATAGAAGTCTAAAAATAAGCTAGAGAATCTTTAGAGAGATTCTCTTTTAAGCTAGATAGTTGTTAGATTTTAGTTAGATAATCACAGGCATTACGATTGTGGAGTAGTTTTCATCTTTTAGTAGGAATGGCATATTTGCATCATTTAGCAAAATCTCAAACTCATTTCCTTGCACGAAAGTAAGGAAATCAAGCACATACCTAGAATCCATACCTATGGTAAGCTCTTCTTTGACATCTAGGCTAATCTCAAGTTGCGTGTTAGCCGATTCCAAATCCTCTGTGCTCATAGATTCAAAGAAAAGTCCATTAGAATCTATGGTGATTTTTATCTTTGTAGCAAGAGAATTTATGAGCTTTATTGCTTCGATGATTTCATTTTTTGGTAGCTTTAGTTGCACGGCAAAATCTTTTGGGATAATTTTCTCATAGTCTGGATATTTGCCGTTAATAAGCTTGGTAGAAAATACATAATTTTCCGAGCGGATAAAGAGCATAGTTTCAGAGAAAAATATCTCAAACTCATCATAAAATAGCTTTGTGATTTCCATTATCGCGCGTTTTGGGATAATCAGCGATAGCGTATCGCTGATTGATTGTGTGGAGTGGCGTATGATAGCTAGCCTGCGCGTATCTGTGGCGACAAAGTTGCACTGATAATCTTTGACATCTAGAAGTGTCCCTGTGAGCTCTACTCTATGATTGTCTTTGTTTGCGCCCTCTGCTGCCACAGCGACTTTTCGTAGTGAGTCGATGAAGTTTGCAGAATCAAGATTGATTTGTTTATCATTAGAGTCAATCTCTGGGAATTTTGTTGCGTTGTGATATTCGCTTGCATTAAATGTAGCGAGTTTGTATGTCGTTTTTCCTTGCTTTACAAAGATTTGAGCGTCTTTAGATTCTAGCGTTACTTCGCCGTCTTTTAGCTGTTTGATAATCGTTACAATCTTTTTGCCCTCAATCGTTGCGATACCGTCCTCGTGCTTTTGGAGAATGTCTATTTTTGATTGGATAGAAATCTCATAGTCAGTTGCTTTAAGCAATAGTTTATCATCGGTAGTTTCAAGGTAGATATGAGAAGTGATTTGTGAAGAATCCCTCTTATCTAGAAATGATTGGAAATTATTGAGGACTATCTCAAAGTTAGATTTGTTTAGCGTGATTTTCATCGCTTTGCTCCTTTTTTAAGTTAAATGTTTAGCAGTATTAGTAGGTAGTGTGAATATGTGAAAATCTATCCAAAATCCCCATCTCAAACACAATCCCAAAAACTCCTAAAACCTACTTTTTCTAAGATTTTATTAGGTTTTACTTTGGATTTGCTTTGGATTTGCTTTGGGATTTTTCTAAGAGCTTTGCCCTATTTTTACCCTTGATTTTGCTCTAGCTTTTGGATTTTTTGCGGATTTATGGTTTTACACCACTTATCAGCATTACTATCCACGATATTCACATTCACATTATCAATTACACACCACTGCTTTATAACAATATCTGCAATTCTACCAAAATTTTTGTTAGATTCTCATTAGAGATTTTTCTCATTTTGTATTTTATTTTTCAAATTCACAATCAAATGCTTCAAATTCTCATCTTCTTGGATTTGTTTGGTTATTTTTGTGAGTGCTTTGCTTACTGTGGCGTGGTTTTTTAGTCCTAGTCGGCTAGCCACACTGCTCATAGATTCCATATTGCTAGCAGAATCTTTTATGAGATATAGCACGATATGCCTTGCTTGCACGATTTTTGGCACGCGTGAGCCGCTTGTGATTTCACTGATTTTGACATTTAGTTCTCTTGCGATTACGCGCACGATTTTTTCTACCGTGATTTCTTCTTGATTTTCTAGCAGGATTTCATCTAGCACGCTTTTTGCCATTTCTACACTTATAGGCTGATTTGTCATAGCATTGTGAAATCGCATTTTTGCTATGACTCCCTCGATTTGTCGCACATTTTCGCTGATATTTTCTGCGAGATAGTTTATGACTTCTTTTTCCATTGAGATTTTGTTATCCACGCATTTTTGAGCGATGATTTGGATTCTTGTCTCCACTCCCGGGGGTTGTATGTCTATCTTTATACCACTTTCAAATCGCGACCGTAGCCGCTCCTCTAGTCCCTGAATCTGCTTAGGAAGTTTATCACTTGTCATCACAATTTGCTTATTTGTCTTATACAGAGCTTCAAAAGTGTTGAAAAACTCCTCTTGCAAACTTACCTTACCCCCCAAAAACTGAATATCATCAATCAGCAAATAATCGCAATTCCTATAAATATCTCTAAACGCGTCCATTCCCACGGTATTTAGGTGTCGCTGAAAATCATTCATAAACTCTTCAGTTGTGAGATAAATCACGGTTTTTCCGCTTCCTCGCGCAAAATTCCCTATTGAGCAAAGCAAATGTGTTTTTCCAAGTCCTGTGTTTCCATAAAAAAGCACGGGGTTATACGCTTTGGCTTGCGTGTTTGCAACCATTTGTGCCACGGTATAGGCGTGTCGGTTAGAATCGCCTACTACGAAGTTTTCAAATGTGTATTGGGACTGATAAGAAACCTGCATATTCCCAGATTTTGCTTTTGTGTGTGTTTTTCTTGGTTTTTCTTTTGATAGGCTAAAGCGGATTTCAGGCTTTATTTTGGTTTGCATCTCAAAAATATGCGCGATTTTTAGCGCGTAGTTGGACTTTATCCAGCTCTCTATGTATGGATTTGGCACGACAAGCACGGCTACATTGCTTTTTGAAGCACTCTCATCGTATTTGATAAGCGAAATGTATGTCTCAAAATCAAATGGCGAGACTTCCTCTTTTAGCGTGCTTAGCACTTTTTCCCAAATCATTTTTTTCCTTTGTATTACCTAAAATCATTTATCACACTTAAGTCCTAAACCCCCCACAAATATCTTGCTAGCCAAATATCTTGCAACTTTAGCCTCATTTTACAAAATCCTTAAACCCTCCTAAACACCGACAAAAACAAGCCTTATCAAAAAAGTTTTTCACATTTTCACAAGACTTTTTCACTTCTTTTCACATTTTCACACTACAATGTTCGCGAAATGTCCACGCCTTTATGATTTCGCTTCATAGTCATCTAAAGTAGTGTCCCCACCCAAACTATAAGCACCCAAAAGCAAAAATCGTTCTATAATTTTGAAAAACAACCCCTAGCATAAAAACCACACAAAAAACAAAAATTAAGGCAAAAAATGAAAATTTTAGGTATCGACCCCGGGAGTAGAAACTGCGGCTATGCTGTCATTGAGCACACCACCACCCAAAAAGGCAAATCAACTAAGCTAATCGAAGCAGGGTTTATAAAAATCGCCAAAGACGATTTCCAATCCCAAATCCTAGAGTGCATAAACGCGCTAGATTCTATATTTGAGTCCCACAAAGCCACCACGCCCATAGAATCTGTCGCCATAGAAGATATTTTCTACGCTCACAACCCCCAATCCGTCCTAAAGCTCGCCCAAATGCGCGGCGCAATCGCACTAAAAATCCTCCAAGAAATGGGCAGCTTTACCCAATACACCCCCTTACAAATCAAAAAAACAATCACAGGCAAAGCAAAGGCAGATAAAATCCAAGTGTCTTTTATGGTGCGCCAGATTTTGGGAATCAAAAGTGAGATAAAGCCCCTTGACATTACCGATGCCATAGCCATAGCCCTAACACACGCATTTAAGACACTCTAGGATTTTACGATTCCCATTAAATGTGCAAAAAAGTGCCTAAAAAAATATTTTAAAATCTTTTTTGATTCTCGCTCGCCCACACTTTTTATTTTTGCCAAAATTATCAAAGTTTGCCAAAATCCGCTCACTTGCTTTTATGCACCGCAAGTGCGGCGGGGGCTTGGCAAGTAGGCATCATCTCTAGTCGATTGATATTTACGCGACTAGGTAGGTGGGCTACCCAGCACACAGCTTCTGCTATGTCTTTTGGATTTAGTGGCTCTGTCCCCTCATACACGCTATTTGCTCTTTTTTCATCACCCTTAAACCTCACAAGCGAAAACTCACTCCCCCCCGCAAGACCGGGCTCTATATCCGTTATTCGAATATTTTTGCTTGACAAATCAGCGCGTAGATTTAAGCTAAATTGCTTTACAAATGCTTTGCTTGCACCATACACAGTGCTTCCCGGATAGGCATAGCTTCCAGCGATAGAGCCTATGTTTATGATATGTCCAGCCCTCTTTGCTACCATTTGAGGCAGGATAAGCCTTGTTAATCGCACAAGGGATAGGATATTTACCTCTATCATTCTCTCCCAATCCTTTATATCACTCTCATCTGCGGGGCTAAGTCCAAGTGCTAGCCCAGCGTTATTCACAAGCACAGAGATTCCGCCCGAAAATTCACTATCATCTTTGCGCCTAGTCAAAATCTCATCTAGCTTAGATTTTATCGTGTCTATGTCGCAGACATCACACGCGATGATTTCACATCTCTGCCCTATCGCAGTATTTGTAACCGTGGCGATTTCTTGTTGCAAGGAGATGAGGTGGGATTCTCTACGCGCCAATGCGATGACACTATCCCCCCTAGTAGCAAACTCTATCGCACACGCACGGCCAAATCCTACCGAAGCACCCGTAATCAAAACAAGCATTTTGTATCCTTAAAATTTTTAGCCTAGTAGCCCGGATGATTGATTAAATCATCAAATGGAGTTTTGGGAGTATCGCGCTCCCTACCACCGCTTTTCCCACCACCCCACATTAGCTCCTCTTTTCGTTGGAAATAATCCCTATCAGGATTTTTCTCCCTGTGTTTTCGTATTTTGCGCAAATTATCAATGTTTTGACTCATTTTTCTATCTCTCCTGTTCCCCTCATCTTGATATTCCACAGCCAAAAACACTAGCCCGATAACAGCCAAAGTAGCCAAGCAGCCAAGCACGATTTTTTGTGTATTTGTCATAGCTAACTCCTTGCCCCTGCATTTGTGCTTAAGGTTTATTTTAGGATTTCGATTTTATGCAAGGATTTGCCTTAAATATCGGCATTTTGCGCGCAAAATAAAATGCTTTATCAAAATGGAGCAAAATCATCAAGCCAAAATCACAAATAAGGCACAATAATGGCTTGTGCATATATGCTAGATTTTGAGGATAGATTTGGCTGATTTTAGCCTAGATAGGCTTAGAGATTTTGCACTTTAGGGGACTTTTGACGCGATGGTTTAGGAGATTTTGGAGAGCTTTTTGGGTGGGCTTTTGGTTAGGCAGGATTACAAAATCTCACAAAAAAGCCGAATCTAGCCTTTAGACTTAACGCGGGTTTTAAAAGTTTTAAATAACTTGTGCTAGAATCTGCTCCAAAAAGCCACTTAAGTTTGTGCTAAAAACTTAAACAAAATCTTTTATTAGCGCGACAAATGGCGCAATCTACCAAAAGATTTTATCAAAGATTCTAGTCGGGACATCAGGGTTATAAGCATTACAAAGCAAGCACCAAAACTCTCTCAAAGATTTGACAAGGACTTAAAATGTATATTACTTATTGTGATAAATTTGTCCAAATCGAGTTAGCACAAGGCTCTAGACTACTCCAAAAAGTCCTAGAATACGCCAACAAGCACTTCTCTAAGCGTTATCAGCTCTCTAGCTCACTACTTATCCTTGATGATGGCGAGCGATTCAAAAAAGACTATTTGATAAATTGGACTTATCACGCCACTATGCAAAGTGTGGCTTTGACACACGACACCACTCAAGCTACCACCACCCAAACAGAAAAAACCCCACAAGAAATCTCTACACCCAATTCCACACCGAAGTCCAATGAAGTAGCCAAAGACGAAACCCACCAAAACGGCAAAAAAAGCACCAAAACCAAGCAAGCAAAAGACACAAAAGCAAAATCTAACAAAAAAGCAAAAAAATCCACACAAAACGAAGAAGTAGCACAAAAAGCACAAACGACAGAAATAAGCGTGGCAGAAAAAAGCCCAGCAGATTCTATCCCGAACAACCCTACAAACTCCACAAATCCGCGCCACACTGATGATACAGAACTAGCCCAAATCCTATCATACAGCCACCTGCCCATACGCATAAAAATCACCAATCCCAACACCCTCCTAAAGCGCATAAAAGTGCAAATCCACCTCTCAAATCTCGGGCAAATCCTAGTGCGCCTCCCCGAAAACAACCGCGTAGCTCGCCGCTATATCCACGCCCTTTTTGGGAGCAACATACTCTATGAAGTGGACAATGAGTTTTGCATAAGCGCGGTGGGCTATACCGAGTCTATGTGGGAGGGAGTTATGGAGCTTATCAGCTCACGCATTATTCACAATATCGCGTTAGATTTTGAGTTTAATACCAAAAAAAGCGATTCTAGCCATTATGCAGGGTTTGGCGAGAGTGGCGAGGGCTTTGAGACTTTTTTGACACGCGAGGAATACCTTTTGCGGAAATGTTATAGCGAGCTAAATGTGGATTTTAGAGATGACTTTGCCAAAGTAAAAAAGCAGTATCTAAAGCTAGCCAAAAAATTCCACCCTGATAATGCTCAAGGCAAAGACAAAAACACGGTTGAAGTGTTTGAAGAGCGATTTAAGCGCATACTAGATGCCTACAACACCATAAAAGCATCTCACGCCCCTCACGCAGACAAGACAACAGCATAAATCACCCAAAATCCTAGTAACCCCCGCAACGATGAAAAACACCCCCCAAAAAGCAAATCCCCCCATAAAGCGTGTAGCCCTGCTTGTGCGCCCCCGCTCCCCACAGCTAAAGCAAAAAGTAGAAGACATACTAGATACCCTATCCGCTAGTGGTATACAAGCACTCATAGAGAGAGAAAATGGCGAGATTTTGGGACTATCTAGCAAGTATGAGCTAGCAAGTATAGAAGAGATTTTGGGTGTGCAAGACTTTGCAAAGCCCTCACAGCAAGCCCCAAAATCTACCCAAAAATCCACTAGAGAATCCACCGAGAAATCCCCTCACAAGCCCGCAAAAAATCCAAAATCCGATTTTTGCGCTGATTCCCCCCCCCACAGCCCCTCAAGCACATTTTTACCAAAAGTAGATGCCCTTATCAGCATAGGTGGCGATGGCACGCTCATATCTGCGGTGCACAAAAGTGTAGGAAGTCGCTTGCCTATCTTTGGGATAAATATGGGACATTTAGGATTTCTAACCGCGATAAATCCAAGCGAACTAGAATCTTTCGCCAAAGATTTGGCACAAGGCAACTATGTGCTTGACTCCCACAAGCTCTTAGAGGGCAGGAGAGTGCGTCCAAGTGGCGAAATCTCCCAGCCATTTTACGCGCTAAATGAAATCCTAATCACCAAAAAAGACATATCAGGTATGATTCATATCGATGCGATGATAGAGGGAGAGTTTTGCAACAGCTACCGCGCAGATGGGCTTATCATCGCCACTCCCACAGGCTCTAGCGCGTATAATATCTCTGCAGGTGGCTCTGTGGTGCATCCGCGATGCCAAGTGCTTTTGCTTACTCCTGTGTGCGCCCACTCACTTACCCAACGCCCTATGGTGATAAGCGATGAGTGGGAGCTAGCATTTCGCATACACAGCACACACATAAGCCCTAGCAAAGACAGCGCAAAGCTCATAAAAACAGGCATAAAAACCCTGCAAAATCAAGACATAGAAGACATAGAGGGAATGATAATGATAGATGGGCAACAATGCGCCAGCTTCAAAAAAGGCGAGGTGCTAGAAGTGAGAGCAAGCACTCAAGTAAATCTTATCCAGCACCCAAACCGTAGCTATTTTGCGATACTGCGCGAAAAATTTGGCTTAGGAAGTAGAATCTAAATCTTGCAATGGGAACTCAAGTAAATGGGTAAGCGCAAGCAAAGGTAGCGCACAAAGCAGTTTTTTATTCCAAGAAAATTATCTTAACTACTCTAAGAATTTTTAGCGAGCAATTTTGCTAAAAATTTACAATGCAAACAACAATGCAAGTGTTTAGTTAGATAACCTTTGCAGTGTTTTTTAAAATAAAAATACAAAACCCCACAAAAACTCGCATTAGTCCTAGAGTTTGGATATAATACGCACTTTAATCTATACTTTTTTATAACCTAAGATTTTTGCCAAAATTTTTTATTATAAACGCACCAAGCGCACAAAATCACAAAACATAAACCACCAATATTTTTACCCCAAAAGGCAAGCGATGATTACCAAACTTAGCATAGAGTCCTCCCCCATTTTTGGCAATCTTGAGTTGCGATTTAGGGAGGGATTTTGCGTATTTAGCGGGGCTAGCGGCAGTGGCAAGTCTGTGCTTATGGAGTCGCTACTCTCTTGCTTTGGCTTGCGCGAGCCAAACGCACCAAATATCGAAACAGACTTGCTTCTATCCCCTGCGTTCTTAGAGCAGCTTGGGCTAGAGGGCGAGCTACTAAACATAAAAATCGTAAAAAAAGACAAAACACGATATTTTGTAAATTTCGCCCCCATAGCCAAAAAAACGCTTAGCGACTTGCTAGGGCAGCATATCAAGCATATCCACTCACGCGGTGGCGATGAGCTAGACTTATGCAGCCTTATAGCCCTGCTTGATAGCTATTGTGAGAAGTCCCACCCCACTCACAGAGAAACGCTACAACGGTTAAGCACAGAGTTTGGTGCACTAAAGGAAGCAAAATCCGCTCTAAAAGATTTAGAATCAAAAGAATCCCACACCGCCCAGCTAAAAGAAATCGCAGAATTTGAAATCAACAAAATCTCCACCCTAAGCCCAAAAGAGGGCGAATACGAAAATCTACTAGCACTAAAAAAAACCCTCTCCCACAAAGAAAAAATCAAAGAAGCCATAGCAAAAGCCCAAGAAGCCTTTAGCCACACAAATGAGATTCTCTCCGCCCTAAACACCCTAAATATCAAGCAAGATTTGCAAGATGAGGCAAAAAAAGCAGATGAAGCGACAGATGAAGCAAATGAGGTAGATGAGGTGCGCACTCATCTAAGCCAATCCCTAAATGACGCCCAGAGCCTCCTAGAGCGCGAGCAAAGCAGGCTAGATGAGCTAGATGAGATTGACAGCGAGGCTATGCTTCATCGCATCTCTGCTTTGAGCGAGCTTATCCACCGCTATGGTAGCATAAGCAATGCCCTTAGCGCACTGCAATCCAAAAAAGCCGAGCTAGAAACACTCCAAAACTTTGAATCCCACAAAAAGCAGCTCCACAGCCAAATCGCCACTTTACAATCCTCACTACAATCCCTCTGCGAGAGCCTAAACCAAAATCGAGCCAAATCCCTCCCCGCTTTGCAATCCCACCTAGAGCAGCTCTGCTCCGAGCTAAAGCTACCAAGCCCAAGTGTGAGCCTAAGTCCAAAAGAGCTAGATTCTAGTGGCGATTTGGGAGTAGAGATACGACTAGCAAATAGCAGTATAGATACACTTTCAGCAGGTGAGTTTAACCGACTGCGACTAGCCATAATGTGCCTACGCGCTAGGCTAAACAAAGCACAAGGCGTGCTTATCCTAGATGAGATTGATGCAAATTTGAGCGGGGAGGAGAGCGAGGGTGTGGCAAAGGTGCTAAAAGAGCTTTCCAAATCCTATCAAGTCTTTGCTATCTCTCATCAGACAAATATGCCAAGCCTTGCCGATGCGCATTTCCTAGTAGAGAAAGGCAAAGAAAAATCTAGCATAACACTTCTCAACTACGAGGGGCGCGTGCGTGAGCTAGCTAGAATGGTAAGCGGGTCAAATATCACAAATGAGGCAATTGAGTTTGCCAAAACCCGCTTAAGCGAGTATGTCAAAGGTGGGGAAAATCTACCTAGCTAAACCCGTTTACGCAATCTAGCCAAAACCAAGACTTCTAGCCTAGCCCAAAATCCACAAAATCCCAAAAAACCCAAACGGAGCAAGTATGAATCTAGCCCAGCTAAAGGCTTTGAGCGCGTATATGTCTAGCTTTTCTAGGCTATATCACGCAAAGCGTATCCAAGATAGCACCATAAAGCTAGAGTGTATATGGGACTTGGGAGTATCACAAAATCTTGCAACCAAAAATCTCACACAAGCCACACAAGCCCAAGATTCCCACCAACTCTCGCTAGCAAAATCCACCCAAGATTCCCAAGAACCCCTAGAGTCGCTAAACCCCCTAGAATCTTTGTCAAAATCTAAAAACACTTTTTACAAAGAAGTGTTCTACATTGATTTATCTCGTGGAGAATCTAGCGCGTATATCGCTCCCTCCCCACTCATTGCTACCAAAAAATACTCCGCCCCCTTTGATATAGTCCTCTCAAGGCTAAATGGCGCAGAGATTTTATCCTGTGAGGTGGTGGGAGAGGATAGGATTTTGCGCCTGCATTTAGACATTCGCTCTGCATATAAGCGTGAGGAAGCGTATTTGCAGCTAGAGTTTTGTGGCAAGCATACAAACGCGATTATTTTGGATTCGCGCTTTGTGGTGCTTGAGGCACTGCGCCATATTTCCCCGCTAAAATCCACTCGCCCTATCAAAATCCACTCCCCACTTCCACCGATGCCACACAACCCAAATCCCCCCAAACCAAATTGCCAAGATTTTGGAGATGACTTTAGCGCACAAGCTACCCAAGTTGCCCAAACTATCAAAGAAATGCTTTTGTCAAACTATACTAAGAAGTCTCAAAAATCCCTGCAACTAGCCAAATCCGCCCTACTAGCCAAGCTAACAAAACAAAAGCACACCCTGCAAGCTAAGCTAGATAGCTTGCAAAGCCCAGATGAGCTAGAAGCAAGCGCGAAAAATCTAAATGCCGATGCCACCCTAGCCCTAGCGCATATAGCGCGCATAAAACCATATACAAAAGAAGTGATTTTGCCCTCTCTAGACACAGCAAATGAGCGCACCATATCCCTGCCAAAAGCACCCACTCCACAAGAAGCGATAAATCAAATGTTTAGAGAATCCAAAAAGCTAGCCAAACGCGCAAAAAATATCCACTTAGAATCTAGCAACCTAGAGTCCAAAATCGCCTTTGTATCCCAAGAAATCGACTTTGTCAAATCCACCCAAAACCTAGACACGCTAAAAATCCTAAAACCCAAAAAAACCAAGACAAAAGACGCTCAAGTAGGGCGCACGCTTTTTATCGAGGGCTTCAAGCTATCCATAGGACGCAACAAAAGCGAAAACAAAACCCTGCTAGAAAACGCCCGCGCTGATGATATGTGGCTACACATAAGAGATGTTCCCTCTTCACATTTGTTTATCCACTGCGGCAAGCAAGCATTGCCAGAGACTATTTTGCAAAAAGCAGGCGAAATCCTAGTAGGAATGTGTGCTAAAGGCGAGGGGGATTTTTTCATAGACTACACTAGGCGGCGATTTGTCAAAGTAGGCGAGGGCGCAAATGTAGTCTATGCCAAGCAAAAAAGTTTTTTTGTGCGCAAGTCAAGCTAGTCACAAAGCAAACAAATCCAAAGCCCAAGCAAAATATTTGGCACAAAAACTTCATAAGCAGATTTATAGATAAACTATCACAAACCAAAAATATCACAAAATACTACAAAAAAATGCTACAATCTCACAGCAAAATCTAGCAGATATTTCGGTTTATCGTGGCATTTTGTCGCGCTTTGCCAAAATCTAAAAAACTAAGAACAAATCACTAAATCAAACTAAAATTGAATCTAAACAAGGAGAATCAAATGAAAAGCGTTCGAGTATTTCATATCCTAAAGCACACACCCACTAGGACAAAGATACTGCAAGTCATCTACACACAGCACACAAGTCAAGCCATAGAGGAATTTGCCAAATATGTAGGATTCATCTGCACGCGCAATAGCATACGAGACAAAGTAGGTGGCACAATGTATAAAAACAAAACCATAAATGCCGCAAACGAAGTAAGCGCAGCACTAAAAGGCAAATGTGGCGATAAACCAAAATATGAAATCACCATAATCCTGCGCAAATACCGAGAAGAGCTCCCCAACAAAAAACAGCGAGGCGTAAAGCAAAAAAAAGAACAGATAATGAAGTTTTAGCAAATCTAGCAAGATTTTGCGATAAAAACCAAGATTTAAAACCAAGCATTTTTATTGTTTGTTTGCCCCGCTTGCCCCCCACTTGTAGTGAAATATCTCTATTTGGCAGATTTTTAGATATTTCACACACGGTTTAAGCATAGACAACCCACCAAACAATCTCCCCCCAAATCTACTCTAAAACCCCCCAAAAATGCTCCAAAATATTTCAAAATCACAGCAACTCTAAAATCCGCCAAAACTTCATCAAACAACTACAAAAATCTATAATTTACATAAAAATACTTATAAAATGTTTCAAATCGTTTCATTTGCCCACTTTAGCGCGACAAATACACAAGAAAATTCTACGATTATTACCAAAAAATCTTACACTTAAAATGCACTTAAATCTTAACAAAAAGGAGCAGTATGAAAGCTACAAAGTTGGCAGAATACGCTGTATGGCTACTTGCAGCCCTTGTGGGTGGCTGGTATTTTGGCGTGCTAGCACTCAATGCTGGCGAGGAAGTGAGCGCGACAAAAATCGTAGTCGCCTCTATTTGTATTTACGCAATAGGCTATCGCTTTTATAGCAAGTTTATCGCACAAAAGGTGTTTGGGCTAAATGATTCTCGCGCCACACCTGCGGTGATAAACAATGACGGCAAGGACTTTGTGCCTACAAACAAAGTCGTGCTTTTTGGGCATCATTTCGCTGCTATCGCAGGGGCTGGACCGCTTGTAGGACCTATCCTTGCTGCACAAATGGGCTATCTCCCCTCTATGATATGGCTACTTGTGGGCGTGGTGCTAGGTGGAGCGGTGCACGATTTTACGGTGCTGTTTATCTCTATGCGCAGAAACGGACGCTCACTAGGGGAAATTATCAAAGAAGAGATGGGCAAAGTTACGGGCTCTATCGCGATGATTGGGATATTTTTCATTATGCTAATCATCGTAGCGATTTTGGCTATGGTGGTGGTAAATGCCCTTGCTGATTCTCCTTGGGGGTTATTTACGATTGCTATGACGATTCCTATCGCGATTTTTATGGGAATCTATATGCGCTATATCCGCCCGGGGCGCGTAGGCGAAGTGAGTATCATAGGCTTTGTGCTATTGCTTTTGGCACTCTATTATGGGCAGGCTGTCTCTGTGCCTACTCACCCTTGGCACGAGCTTTTTAAACTTAGTAAGACGACTTTAGCACTCCTTACTATTGGATATGGATTTATCGCTAGTGTGCTTCCTGTGTGGCTGTTGCTTGCTCCGCGCGACTATCTAAGCACATTCCTAAAAATCGGTGTCATCGTGGCTATGGCGGCGGGGATTTTGCTAGTAAATCCTATGCTACATATCCCAAAAGTTAGCACATTTATCGATGGGACAGGACCTGTGTTTGCAGGACCGATTTTTCCATTCCTTTTCATTACCATTGCTTGCGGTGCGATTAGTGGATTTCACGCGCTGATTTCTAGCGGGACTACTCCTAAGATGCTAGAGAAAGAGACACATTCTCGCCCTATCGGCTATGGCTCTATGCTTATGGAATCTCTAGTAGGGATAATGGCACTAATCGCAGCGTGTATCCTAGAGCCAGAGCTATACTTCGCAGTAAACTCTCCTCTAGCTATTCTAGACCCTATGGCAAAATCCGCACTAGGCGCAGACATCGCCACCATAGAATCTAGCCTAAAGACTATCTTGCAAAATGGTGGCTTCACTCTCACACCCTCACTCCTAGATAGCGGTGCTGCAGGTGTGTTTATCGCAGATACAGCTAGGAGCATAGGCGAGGAGACTTTGGTATCTCGCACAGGTGGTGCGCCTACTTTCGCGCTAGGGCTTACACTCATTATGCAAAAACTTAGCGGAGGACATTTGGAGTTTTGGTATCACTTTGCGATTTTGTTTGAAGCGTTGTTTATCCTTACCGCTGTGGATGCAGGCACTCGCACAGGTAGATTCCTTATCCAAGATATTTTGGGCAATATCTACAAACCTATGCAAGACACCAAATCAATTTTCTATGGCACGCTTGCTTCACTTATCTGCGTGGCAGGCTGGGGCTACCTACTCTATCAAGGCGCGATAGACCCTATGGGTGGGATTCACACACTTTGGCCACTATTTGGTGCGAGCAACCAAATGCTAGCAGGAATCGCACTGCTTCTTGGCACGGTAGTGCTATTTAAAATGGGCAAGGCAAAATACAGCTGGGTTACGATTATCCCTGCATTTTGGGTGCTTCTAACCACACTTTATGCTGCATTTCAAAAGCTACTACCAAGCAATGGGGAAAGGGTGCACGATGCGGTTAGCCATATCGCCACTGCACAAAAGCAGTTCGCTATCCAAGACAAAGCAAAAGAAGCTATTGCAAATCTTCAGCAAATGGGCGCAGACGCACTAGCCCAAGTCGATGGCAAGACTTTGGAGCAATGGCAAGCAGTGCTTGACAAAGCCACTACCATAGCGCGAAATCACACACTTGATGCCGTGCTTTGCGCACTATTTATCTGCGTAACCTTTGTAGTGATATTCCAAGCGATTAAAATCTGCTACCTCACAGCCACAGGCAAGGGAGAAAAATTCCCATTGCGTGAAGAGCCGTTTTTTGACGCTAAGCGATATGACGCGACACCTCACTAAAGCTGTGAAGCGACACAAAAAGGCGTAAAACCCCCTTTGTGCCTAAAAGCTAGAATCTGCTTAAAATGGATTCTAGCTAGCTAGAAAACATAAACTTTCACTAAGGACACAAAATGCAAGATAAATTCTACCCACCTGTCCCGCTACACAAATACCAAACCAAAGCCTCCAAAATCCTAGAAACACTTCGAGCGTGGTATAAAAAAAGCGATAGGTTTTTCCACCTGCTAGTAGGAATGCCAAGCTATGACAAATATGTCGAGCACATGCGCACAAAGCACCCCGAGCGCGAAATCAAAAGCCAAGCCGAGTTTTTCAAAGAAGCACTAGAAGCAAGGTATAATGGTGGCGTAAGTCGCTGTTGCTAAGGCTTGCCACGACAAAATAAAGACACAATAAGCGAATTTAGCAAAATCCACCAAGCTCATTTTTGCGCGGCTTTTATCATAGATTTTATAAAATCTTTGGCATTGCTTGATTCAAGCAACCTCAAATCTAGCCCCAACGCAATCCCAAAAACCACTTCAAGCGACATTTACAAATCTAAAAACTACTTAATCTGCCCCACAGATTCCCTCAAAATCCACAAAAAACTTTCCAAACCCCCCCAAACTCTAAAAAATATTAAACACAAGATTTAGGCTATGAGTGATTTGCTCAAAATATCTATCCCTAGCACTTGGTGGATAAAAGCTCACACGATAGACTACTTCGGCATTTATCGCAAACCACTTCATAAACGCCACTCCCACTTCGATATACCCACCTTGCGTATCCCCATAAGCATTGGAGCTAAGTATCGCTCCCGCGCCTATCAAAAAAGAGAATGGCGTAGGATAGCCATCGGGCAATCCTTGACAATCTTTGTGCGTTTGCACCGCGCCTAGCAAGCGATGATATGGGTTTGGCGCGGGGTGGAGATAGACAAAAGCACCGATAAGGTGAGAATCCCTCTCCAAGCTAGGCGTGCGCATATAGGCATAGCGGATACGCCACCCATAGTCAAACTCCCTCTCATTGTCTGGATTCATATAGTTTAGCCCTAGCGAAGTGCCAATCCCCCAATTTAGCCTAGATTCTTTCGTGGAATCTTTCGCGGTGCTTGCTTTTGCATTTGGGCTAGCTTTGTTTGGTGGATTTTGCGCTTCAAAGTCGCCCCCCACAAGCGCGTGAAGTGCCAAAACCTGCATTATCGTCCCACCCCACTGCTTGCGCTCTTCTGCTTGAGTGTAGCAGTAGGGAATCGCCCCTAGCTTCGCGCTTAAGCCAAACAACAAAAAAAGTAGCGTGCCTATCGTTCTCATAGCAGTGATTGTAGCACAATAAAGTTATAAGCCAGAAATTTATGCAAAAGCACGCAATCCAACACGCCTTTGCCACAATGCCACCCCAAAGCATACCTCGCTATTGTGCCACGCAGACGGCGCACCTTTGCTACACCACTGCCACACTACACCACGCACCATTGCACCACAAACTGTGCCACGCAGGCACACTCCTGCCACACAATCAAGATTTGTGCAAAATCCGCGCTTTTTGCCGATTTTGCCCACGCAAGTGGCTGCCTTGCAAGCGAGATTTGTCGCACTTGATTTTCTCAAACAAGATTCTAGCCCCAAGATTTTCCCCGCAAGTTTTTTATAAAATCCCCCAAGATTTCCACGCGATTTTTTAAGAAAACACTTGCGATAGCAAGTCAAACCACACTCAAACCACACTTAAGCAAATCAGTCAGACAATCAAAAAAGTGCCTAAAAAATTTACATATACGATTTTTTGTAAAAAATATTTAGAAAATCTTTGATTTTACAAAAATATCTTTGTAGAAATTTTCATTTTTTAGGGCAATTTTTTGTGATATTTTATAGCTTTTTATCCTTACAAAACAAGTCAAAATCTAATCAAAAATATGTGAATTTTCTATATAAATTTTGTCATTTTCTGCAATGTCGATGAGGTGGGAATTTGCATAAAATTTTGCAAAAAATGGCAAAAATTTTTTAACATTTTTTACCCCTTTAAGATTCTTTTTTTTTTTTTGTCGTATAATACTAATAAAGAAATTACCTCCTTAAGTAAGAGGCTAAACTGCTTAAGAATAATCCACTTGATTATCTCTTAGCAAGGCTAGCAAAAGCCCTGTGAAGCGATGATTTACTTCTTTTGACGACCCCTTTGAGAGCCTAGCCAAAAGAGCAATATCTCATTATAGCACACATAATGAGAATAAAAAACTTGCCTCTAAGGAGAGAGCTATGAAACTACAAAAATTCCCTCTATTTTTATTCATCATTTTGTCATTTATCGTTAGCCAATCTAGCGCGTTGGATTTGCTAGAAGTATCCCAAAATCTAAACATAAAAAAAGAACGAAGCAAGCGACCAGATTTTTGCTCATTTGCCGTTGGCAAAAAGGGAAATCCCCCGCGAGGAAGCAACGCCAATAGAGTGGCTTGCTACAAAGGCAATCTCTACACCTACAACACCCGCAAAAGCCAAGAGCTAGTCCCTGTGATTCCAGAGATTGGGAGTATTTCTTGTGGGTGCAATGGCGGAAATATGCTAGCCAAAGTCAAAGCCATAAGCCTTTTTGGCAAGACAAACTCTAAGCCAAAAGCCAAAAAGCAAAAAATAGCAAAAAAGCCACAAAATCTAGCTAGCAAAGGCACGCACGACACGCACAAAGACACACGAGCTACACAAAAAGCCACGCAAAAGCAAGCAAAGAGCTTAGAATCTAGTAAGCTAGCTCAAGCAAAATAACCCCTCCTCCTAAGCAAGAGGCTAAACTGCATAAAGAGCCACAAGGTGATTGTGCTTTGGGTAAGTATAGAGATTAGCCAAAGTAGCAATTTATCGCCCCTCGCAGATTTTGTTGCAATAAGCCGCGTTCATTTGAGGAGCTTTGTCTTGTGTTTGTCTCACAGATACAAGAGATAGACGGAATGTCTCTAAGGAGAGAGCTATGAGGCTAAGGAAGTCAAGTGTAACAGCGATTGCTGTATGGTTGGTAGGCGTAAGTTTCGCGGGCGTAAGTGTCGCAGGTGCATTTCCTGTGTTTGAAATCGCGGGCGAAATCTCCTCTGACAAGTTGTTTTGCCAGACAAGCGCATCGTTTAAAGACTCTAACACTTCAGGCGAGACGCTTGTATGCTACAAAAACAAATTGTATCTTTACAACCTACGCAAGGGCGAGTCATTGCACGCAGCACTAGATGAGAAAGGGCATCAAAGTAGTTGCTCCTGTCCTTTTACCACAAGTGCTAGCAATGACAAAACAAGCAAAAAGGCAAACAAGCTAGCCAAAAAATAGCCAAGCCAAATCTAAACTAAGGCAGGGCACAAACTAACCCCCCAAAACAAAAAGGAGGCTCTTTTGACAAGTCTTTCAAACACTTGCAAAGATGAATGGAGTCGGTTTTTTGGGGGATTAGTTTTAGGGGTTTGTCTTTCTAGGTTTTGGCTAGGCTTTGCTAGCTTGCTAGCCAGATTGCTTGAAAAGCACAAAAGTCCTAAGCACGACTAAAAACTGCTTAAGCAAAAAGAGCAGCATTTTTGGTTGTTGCCAAATCTTTGTATCCTATTTAAGTGATATAAATCTAGCATTATGGCAGCAATCCACACCCTAAAATCTAGCTTGATTTTGGGGTGTAATCTAAGCCAAGAAGGGCAGTAAAGAATAAGGAGGTTTGAGATGAAAACTAAAACGGCGTTTTTTGGTATTATCGCAAGTCTTGTGCTGTTTGTGGGGATTGTCATAAGTGGTGTGTATGTCCTAGACAAATTTACCAACACAAGAAGTGAAACACCTATGAGCGCACTTAATACCGAGCAAGACGCTTCACAAGAAGAGCCCAAGCAGTTCTCACAGATTCAGCAAGAAATCATAGAAGAAGTCTTTGAGCAGCTAGAAGACCAGCTCTATGACACCATAGTCAAGCTAGATAACTCCAAAGCGTTTGTGAGTATGGAAGATGAGATTATGGAGGATTTCAACAGAGAACTAGACCAAAAGAAAAAGCGCGAGCTAGCCAAAAAACTTGGCGACAAATACATAGAGGATATGTATGCCAAAGCACTTTTCAAAATCCGCCGAAAAGTCGATGGACACTTTGATGATGAGTATGTCGATGAAATCGTGCAAGTCGTTATGGAGCAGCTAAAGCCTTATAGGACAGAGGTTGTTAGGCGATTTGTGCTAGATAATATCTACTCAAGGGTTTCTGATGAGATACTTCAAGAAGTGGCTTTGGACTTGGTAAGCGAAGCACGCGAAGACTACGCCAAACGGCTCAAAGAGGAAGCTATCAAGCAAGTCGATGAGTTTGTAGGCAGAAAAGACTAAGCCAAGTTTTTCTAAGTCTTTGCCTCCTAGAATCTTCAACGAGTCTTTGTGGATTCTAGGAGTTCTTTCCTACCTGCTTTGATTCTTATACATTTTTTACACACTTTTTATTCTTACACATTTGGTTTTATACATTTGATTCTTATGCAAAATCTTTTTTGCTAAAAACTTCTACTTACAAATACTGCGAAATAATAAAATCAGCTTTTTATGCTTTTCACACAAAGAGATTTTATATGATTTTTATGTGTGTGGCTTTGTGGTTTATTTTGTGATTTTTATGGATTTTAGTTGTGTGGATTTTGTGTAGAGCAGATAAGACTACTCAAAATCATCAAAAGTCAGTGAAGCCCTAGAATGAAGCCTTAGCTTGTAAAAGGTGATTTCTAGTTTCGCGCTAGGAGAGAGCTAGCACCAAACTAGAATCATATATCACTTAAGCAAAAACCACACCATTTTTGCACAAAAACATTATTATATTTTCTCTATACACTGCAACAGCACACTAAACCTACTAACCTCACACTTTCTAGCCCATTATTAACAACCAAATGTATGATATTTGTGGAATGGTGGATTTGATTTTTCAGAATTGATATTTTTGATTTCGTGTGGGTATTTGCGTCATTGCTAGACGCCTCCCCGTCATTGCGAGAATTTGACTTGTCAAATTCGTGGCAATCTATTTCTTTGATTCTTTTATAAGGTTTTTGAGTATTTTGTTAGATTTTGGGTGATATGTGTGATTTTCGTGCAAAGTGTAGGGATTTTTTGGAATCGGTGTTTTTTATTTGTGCAGGTTTATAGATTGCCACGCTCGCTTTGCTCGCTCGCAAAACAAGCGAAGCACAGTTTCTTTAGTAATGACGGAAGTGCTTGCGTTTGCATTGTTGGCAGTTGTGTTTTTGTCGTTAGCAGTTGCTAGCCTTGCTTGAAGTGCGGAGGTGGTATCTACCCACCCCCTAGCCCCCTCGTGCTAAGGGAGGGGGAACAAGAGAGTAGTAATTCCGCAGAGGGAGGGGGAACTGATTAAGCGTGAGCCACTCTATTACACTCTATCACATTCACTCGCTTTCTAACACAAATCCCACTCCCACTATATTACACTTCACACACTTGCCCTCACCCGCTTTCTAACCCTCACTCTACATTCTCTCTCGCACAATAAAATATCCAAACAAAAACACCAATCTCCCAAGCTACACTACCACACCCTCACTCTCCCTCGCACACTTTAATCCCACTCCCTCTATATCGCATTCCACTCACT